>CAYHCR010000039.1:0-11476 GCA_964354895.1 uncultured Myxococcales bacterium
CGATTCCGCGCGCCGGGCGGGTCACCCGAGCCGGCAGCCCGGATCAAGCACGAGGCGGGCCCGAAGGGAAGCCTCGGAATCCGTGGGGTTGCACGGCTCCGGAGGGGCCCGTCGGCGGGGCGCCCGATCCGCGGTTCTTCCCCTCCGCGCACGATCCGATGGGCCAGGACGAGGCGAGCGCGTACTATCCCCGGGCTCATGGTGTCCCCCGCACGCGCTTCGGGAGCGCCCACCGCTCGGCCGCAGTCCTTCGGCCGCTATACCCTGCTGCGCCGCATCGGCGCCGGCGGGATGGGGGAGATTTACCTTGCGAAGCTGCCCGGCGCGGCGGGCGTCGACAAGCTCTGCGTGGTCAAGAAGGTCCTCCCGCACCTCTCCGAAGATCGCTCGTTCTCCTCGCGATTCCTCGACGAGGCGCGCGTCGCCGTCCAGCTGACCCACGGCAACATCTGCCAGATCTTCGACGTGGGCGAGGTCGACGAGGCGCTCTTCCTCGCGATGGAGTACGTCGAGGGCAAGACCATCGGGAAGGTCTCCCAGCGCGCCCGCGAGCGGCAGGTCGACCTCCCCGTCCCGCTCGTCCTGTGGATCGGCGCGCGGTTGATGGACGGCCTCGCCTACGCGCACCGCAAGACCGACCAGTCCGGCCGGCCGCTCGGCGTCGTGCACCGCGACGTCTCCCCCAACAACATCATCCTCACCTACGACGGCGAGGTGAAGGTCATCGACTTCGGCGCCGCGAAGTCGACGGTTAAGGAGGAGAAGACCGCGCCGCGGCTCGTCATCGGAAACATCACCTACATGGCGCCCGAGCAGGCGCGGAAGCAGCACGTCGACCCCCGCGCGGACGTCTTCTCCGCGGCGGTGGTGCTCTACGAGCTCATCACGCGCCGCCCGATGCCCGTGACCGGCGACTTCGTGGAGCGATGGCGCCGGGCCGCGAACCCGACCTTCGATCCCGTCAGCGTCATCAACCCCCGCCTGCCCAAGACGCTCGACGAGGTCTTCGAGAAGGCGCTCGCCGCCGACCCGCGCGAGCGCTTCGCGGACGCCGAGGCGTTCCGGGACGCGCTGATCCGCACGCAGGTCCAGATCGATCCGACGACGAGCACCTCTGCGCTCTCGAAGCTCATGCGCGAGCTCTTCTCCGAGGAGCAGTCGGCCGAGCGCGGCCTGGTGGCAGAGCTGCTCGGCGCGACGAGCGTGGGCCACACCGTCGAGCTGCCGATCTCCGAGGACGACGACTACGGCGACGAGCCGGCGCACGGCGAGGAGCGCGGGACCGATCCGGGGCCGCAGCGCTCGCGGCCGACCGGCAAGACGACGATCTCCCGGCCGCGGCCGATCGAGTCCGGCCCGCAGCCAGGCGACGACGACGAGGACGAGCTCGAGAACACCGGCGCCTTCGACGCCTACACCGGCGAGGTGGAGGTCGTGTCGGGCGAGGCGCCGATCGGCGAGCCCCGCCCCCGCACGTGGGACGCCGGCGACGCGCCGACGATCGCGATGGGCGACGTCCGCGCGATCATCGACGCGAGCGAGCAGCCGTCGGGCATGCACTCGACGGCCTCGCGCGCGCCGGGGCCCTGGGCCTACGTGCTGGCGTTCGTCGCGGCGCTGGGCATCGGGCTCGGGCTGCTGTTCTTCTTTGGCTCCGGCTCGACGCGCACGGCACCGGCAGACGTTCCGCCTGCGCCGCTGCCGCCGGCGACGCCGACCGACCTCGTGCCGGAGCCGGCCGCGCCCGACGCGGGCCTCACGCCGGGCACGCCCTCGGCCGCCGCCTTCACCGAGCCGACCCCCGGCGGGACACCTTTGCCGACCTCCGCCAGGGGCAACGTCGACGGGCGCATCGCGGCGGCGCAGGAGCGGCTCGAGGCGCTCGGGAAGCGGTACGGCAAGGACCGCGTGAAGCTGCCCGAGCGGCTGCTCGGAGACGTGAAGGATCGCAGGAGGAAGCTCGGCAAGGGCGCCGATTCGGACCCCAAGCTCGAGGAGGCGCTCTCGGGGCTGGAGGTCTACCTGGAGCAGACCGCCAAGGGCTTCGCGCAGGAAAAATAGCGCCGCCGCCGGGAAGGTCCACGTGCAGCTGATCGAAGAGCTCGTGCGAGAACACGACGAGATCGACGCCGCCCTCGGCGCGCTGCGGGCGTGGCTCTCCGCGCGGCGCCGTGGCGAGGCCGACGCGGCCGACGGTGCGCGCTTCGTCGAGTTCTTCCGCGAGTACGCCGGCCACCACCATCACGCGCGCGAGGAGGCCGTGCTCTTCCCGGCGCTCGAGGAGGCGCTGGAGCTGCGCAGAGATCGCGGGCCGATCCCGGTCCTGACCGCGGATCACGTGGAGCTCGCCGCGATCCTCGATCGCCTGTCGGCAAAGCTGCTCGACGGCGCGGCCGACGACGAGACCGAGGCGCTCGCGATCGCCTACTCGCGCGGGCTCTGGCTCCACCTCGACGCGGAGAACTCGGTCCTGCTGCAGGAGGCGGCCTACCGACTCCCGCGGGCCGGCGTCTTCGAGCTCCCCACGCCGCCGCCGTCGCCCGCCGCGCAGGCCGCGCTGTCGGCCGTGCGAGGGCTCGTCGCGCGCTTCCCGTACGGCGAAGATCCGGGCGTGATCCGCGGGCAGGGCTGCGTCGTCTGTCCGGCCTACGGCGTGCGGTGCGACGGGCTCGAGAAGGCCTGGTGGAACGAGTCCGAGTGGGAGGAGGCGCCGGACCGGGCGGGGAGCTGACCGTCAGTCCGGCGGCACCCGCTCGACCAGGCCGCCCTCCGCCGGCAGCGCGATCCACGTCGCCTCGGGCGTCCCGCCGTGGAACCAGCCGCCTTGGCTCGCGACCTCTGCCGCGCTCGAGCGCAGGGGAAGCTCTGCACTCCCGAGCATCACTGCGATCGGCGCCACGCGCTCGAGCACCTCCAGCAGCGCGCCCTGCCGGAAGGTCGTGCCGGGGGCGACCGTGATCGCGCCCGCGGTCTGAATGAGGCGCGTGCCGTCGAACACCGTGAAGGCGCCGTCCGCGCCCGGCACGACCCGCACGAAGAGCACGCCGGGTGTGTCGGCGAAGCTGTCCACGCCCGGATCCGTCGCGGGCGAGAGCGTGTCGATGGCGGGATCGAGCAGCGGCAGCAGGGCGCCCTCGCGCAGGAAGACGGGGATCGTGTCTCGCGGCGTCTCCACGGTGACCTCGCCGGGGCCGTGCAGTTCCGCGCCGTCCCAGAACGAGACCCAGCGCCCCGGCGGCAGCAGCACCGTGCGGCTCGTCGCGCCCCGCTCGAGCACGGGCGCGACGAGCAGATCGTCGCCGAGCAGGTATTCGTCTGAGGGGTGCGCGTCGAGCTCCGGGTACGCCTGCCCGACCGCACGCAAGATCGGCCGGCCCGTCGTCGCGATCGCGTGGGCGTGGCTCCAGATGTATGGGAAGAGGCGCAGGTGCCAGCGCGCGAACGTGCGGTAGAGATCGACGGTCGCGTCGGTGCGTCCGTTCTCCGCCGTGAAGATCCACGGCGGCTGGCTCGACGCGTCGCCGACCTGCATCACGGTCGAGAACGCCGTCTGCTGCATCCAGCGCACGAAGAGCTCCTCGTCGGGCGGGCTGTGGCGGTAGCCGCCGGTGTCTGCGCCGAAGAACGGGAAGCCGCTCGCGCCCAGCGAGATCCCCTGCACGACCGTCGCGGGGAGTCCTCCGGCGCCGACGATGCGCTCGCCGTCGCGGTTCGTGAAGGTCTCACCGAACCGCGAGAAGCTCGCGTCCATGTCGCCCGGCCAGATCACACAGGGGTAACGCTGCGTGCCCCATTTGCCCGCGCGACACAGCAGGAACGCCTCCTCCGGCAGAAGTTCCGCGTAGGTGCGGTGGTAGAGGCGCGTGTAGTGGTGGTGCATGGTCGACTCGTCGGAGCCATCGAAGAAGCGCCACCCGCTGCGCGCGCCGAACGCGCCGGGCAGGACGTCCTCCGAGAAATCGAGCTTGAAGCCGCGCACGCCGCGTTCGACGTAGGGCTTCACGCTGCGCTGCCAGAAGGCGACGGCCTCGGGGTTCGTGAGATCCAGCGGCGGGCTCCAGCCGTTGAGCAGGACGCCGTGCTCGGGCGGGAAGTAGTGCGACGCATCCGCCTCGGCGCGCAGCGGGCCCGCGCCCTCCTCCAGATACGGCGTGTGCCAGAGCGCGAGCTGCAGCCCGGCCGCGAGGATCGTCGCGATCATCGCGTCGGGCGCCGGGAACTTCTGCGGGTCGAACTCGGGCGTGCTCACGGCGGTCGCGTACGGCCGGTCGATCCAGATCGCGCTCGTCGGCAGATCAAGCCGCCGGATGGTCGCGACGTCGTCTTCGACCTCCGCCTGGTCGCGGTGCTCGTTGCGCCAGATCCACGGGCCGTAGGCCCACGGCGCCGGCAGCGTCGGGAGCGCCGTCGCTTCGTAGTAGGCCGCGAGGAGATCGAGCGGGTGGTCGGCGGTCCAGAGCTCGAAGCGCGCCGTGGTCAGCAGCGGCTGCGCGGTGCCGATCGTCACCGAGGCGATCGTCGGATCGGTCGCGGCGACGTCGAAGACGGCCGGCCGGTCGGTCGGTACGAAGAGCGCCCAGCCGGTCGTCCCGGTCAGCAGTGGCACCGGCACGTGCGCCTCGTTGTTCGCGCTCTCGACGGCCGGATCGAGCTCCAGCTGCATCGCGCGCAGGGTGCCGCGGTGCTCCGCGCGATCGGGCCACTCACCCAGGCCGTAGAGCCCCTCGGTCGGGTCCGGCCGGACGCGCAGTCGCACGTACGCGATCTGCAGCGCTTCCTCCGGCTGGACCACCTCGACGAGCAGCTCCACGCGCGACCCCACGGGCGTGACCGTGAGCTGGCCGAAGACGCCGGCGCCGAAGTCGAGCGTCACGGCGAAGCTCCCCGGCGGCGCCGCCACGTAAGCGACGACCCGACCGCTCCGGAAGACGAGGTCGGGCGGAGGCGACGGCGTGAAGAGCGCGTCCGAGTGCACGAGCCACCACGGGTCGTAGCTGTCGTTCGGGTCGAGCGTGTCGACGGTGCCGACCTGGATCGCGCCGGGGGGCAGCACGAGCCGGACCTCGCCGAGGTGCTCCAGCACGAGCGAGCCGTCCTCTTCAAGCGCGAGGCGCGTGGGTCCGGTCTCGGCCCGCGGGCGGTCGTCGAAGGCCGGCCCGTCGATGCGCTCTTCCGGGCCGCAGCCGGAAGAACCGGCGAGGCACGTCTCGGTGCAGCCGCCGAAGAGGAGGGGGAGGAGCGCGAGGGGGAGGCGGGGGGTCATGGGGGCATCGTATGCCGCGCCGGAGGCTCGGCGCGGGCCCGGGCGGCCTTGCGCGGAGGTCTATGGCGAAGGTCGTAGCGGCCGCGGGCCGGCCGGCCGGCCGGGGCGACCGACGCCTGGGTCCAGATGGCGCGCAACCTCTGCATGCCTGCGCATTCGTGCAGTTGCGCTAGCGTCCGATGCGGGCTAGCCATCGCGCATGATCACTGCGCGGCTTCCGACCCCCCCTGCATCCTTCTTGCCATAGCGCTCGTTCTTAGCTGCTGGCTTCGGCCTGACAGCGCAAGCGCGCAGGCTGCCTCGGGGCCGTATCCGACCTGGTATCTCCGGATGCACGTTGTCGTCCTCTCGAACGCGAATGGCTCGGGGCTCTCCGAGTACTTCCTCGCCGAAGCCCCCTCGTCCATCGTCCGGCCGCCGGACTTCACACGTTTTCGCACGCTGCTCGATGGCACCAACGAGGCGTTCGAGCCGGCGGGGATCCAGTTCGTGTTCGACCCCAAGCAGGACGTCACGACGATCTCCAGCGACCTGCTCAACCAGTACGGACGAAGGGACTGCGGCGAGCCCTACATCACCGCCTGCAAGGGAGGTGACCCGGCCGGCACCGACACGTGTGCGTCCGAGGTCGATGAACTCCGGAGCGGCCTCGAGGCGAGCTGGGCCGCCGAGTCCGGCGCGGGGGAAGGTCTGGCCCGAGTGCTCGTCATCGTCCCGGGCGCAGCGGCCTGCGGCGGATCAGAGGCCGGCTCGCGCCAGCTCCTCTTCAACGGTGAAGGCAAGTGGGGGGAGACGGACCACGGAATCGGGACGTTCACCCATGAGCTCGGGCACCTGCTGAGTCTGGAACACACGTTCCCTAAGGAGTGGCGCGCGAAGGTCAAGGCGATGACCGACTGGCGGGAGGCTGGAAGCCTGCCGGGAGAGGGGTGGGACGAGATTACGTCGGGAACGGAGCTGCTCACGAGCCTTCTGCGAGAGGAAGAGATCTGTCCGCTTTGGGGCAACACGAACCCGGTGACGGGGGAGTACCGAACGTCGGAGGATCCTCGCGCCATCTTCGGCGAAGGTTGGTACTGCAGCGACGAGCGGATTCTGGAGGGACTCGATGGGGACGCCCACCTGGGGCACGCGGGGACCGAGGTCGACGACACGCCCGCAGCGCTTACCGGCAGCTACTGGGCGCTGTTCCCTGAACTCCCCGCGCCTGCGGAACAGTGCGGAGCTCCCATGCTCGCATACTACCAAGCCACCGACTCGGAGCAGCTTCACATCTATTCGCAGCTCCAACTCGAACAGACCAACATCATGGGCTACGACGGAGCCTGCGCGGTCGCGAATGGCCTTGAGCCCAGCCAGCGATGGAGCCCTCGCCAACTCTGGCGGATGCGGGAACATCTGCTCACAGGACACAACTGTGACTCCGCGCCCGGTGACTGCCGGCGCAAGCTCCACGCGGACGGTGCGTATGGGGCCGAGGAGCAGGACTTCGACGGCGACGGCCTCGTCAACGATCAGGTGGTCGGTGGCGTGGTGTACCCCGTCGATCTCTGTCCGACCGTGAGCGATCTGACGAATCGGGACTCCGACGGCGACGGAGTCGGCGATGTTTGTGACAACTGCTCTGACCCGAACCCGGACCAGGCGGACGCCGATGGCGACGGCGTGGGCGACGGCTGCGAGACCTGCGCGGACGTCCATGCCTACGGCGACGCCGACGGCGACGGTTGCCGCGACGGCTGCGACGCCTGCCGCGGAGACAATCGAGTCCGTCACGCCATCTCACCCGACCTCGCCACCCCGCAGGGATCCAGCGACGTGGGGGCGGCTGAGCAGTGTGCCGATACCGACCTCGACGGCGTCGGCGATGCGTGCGACAACTGCCCTGAGATCGACAACGCGAGCCAGACAGACTGCGACGGCGACGGTCTCGGGGACGCGTGCGACGATCGGGGGGAATATTGCGTCAACGCGGAGCTCTGGCCGCAGTACAAGGTCGATCGGACCACGACGCTCGCGCTCAGCGGGTGCCTGACCTGGCGTGACTCCTTCGTGTGCCTGGACGACGCCATCACGACGTGGACGCTCGACTCGTTCCGGCACGTCATCGCGGCCCGCGGTGCCGGTGCGCGGACGCGGCCCGTCTGCTGGAATGCAACACAGTACGACGTGGACCTCGAACACCACGCAGTCGAGCAGCGGTGGTGTGAGTGCGAGTGGGTGGCGCGTCAGCCCGGGTGGTCGACCGAGCAGTGGACGGCGGCGACCGAACGCGAATGCCGCCTGCGGTGCCCCCGGTCGGCGGGTGCGGCCCGCGGCCCGGTGGCCTCGGGCGGCAACAATGCGCCCGCCGTGGGTGTTGTCGACGAACGAGCAGGTTGGTGGCGCGAAGAGCGCGAAGGCTGCACGTCCGATCCGGCCGTGCCCTTCTCGAACGGCGACTACGTCTGCGCCGAGCCGGCGTACTACGGCGCACTCGCTCGTCCCGGGCTCGTCAAGAAGGCTTGCGATCCGTTCGTCCGTCATCCCGTTGGAGGGATTCTCCCGCGTCCGCTGAACGACCTGTTCACGAGCTCGGCCCTGGAGCGCGCGGAGACCCACTGGCTCTCGCGCTGCGAGAACATGCCGACGGGCCCCGTTCCTTCGACCGATGGCCCCAGCTGCGCCCGGTTCGTCCGGACCCGCATGACGCCCATGCTCCGGACGCTGGCCTCCGGCGACACCTCCGACCCGACGCCGTGCGACGTCTCGGACGACCCCGACTTCGAGGACCCGGCGACGTGGTTGACCACGTATGAGACCCGCGGGCTGCATTCGTATCTGGACGCGGAACCCGCCTGCTATCAGGCCGTCAGCTCGCGCAACGTCTCGGTGCGGGGCGCGACGATCCCAGACGTCTTCGGCCTCGGCGGCCTCATCGACGTTCGGGAGGACCTGGGTTGGGGCCCGGACCATCGCGAAGAGGTTGAAACGGGCGAGCTCGTCACCTCGGTGTTTGATCGCCCGCTCGCGCACCTCCTGCTTCAGAGCGAGGAGCGGTGTACGGTCTGCAACGAGCTCGAGCTGACGGCCTCGCAAGGACTGCCGCGCAGCCTCGTCACCGCGACGTTCGCCGATCCGCTGGACACGTTCGGCTCGCTCGGCTTCGCGGCGCGCGAGGTCACGTTATTGGATGGTCGACGGATCGTATGGGCCTTCTCCGGTCGAGTGCCCGGCGCGATGGAGCCCTCGGACGACCTCTTCTCCGGCGAGCGCGCCGGATCCGAGCGACGCTGGGCGCGAGCGCCCGGTGAGCCCGCGAGCGTGACGTCGACGCTCGTCGCAGACCTCTCCGGCGCCCCTGTCGACGTCGGCCGCTTCCGCGTCCCGGACGCCGGGGGCGAGCTCTACGGCGTGCTCGTGGGCGCGCAGCTCCAGCTCTACACGCCGGCCGGTGTGCTCAAGCGCACGCACGCGGTGCCCGGCGCGCTCGCGATGCTCGCGACGCCGGCGGCGAGCCACGCGGTCGTCGTGACGAGCAGCAAACGCATCGTGCTGGTCGACGTCGACACGGGGGCGACGAACGAGCTCGCCTTCGACGACGGGCTCGACACCCGGCCCGCGCTCGTCGCCAGCCCCGATGGCTCGGCCCTCTGGGTGCTCGGCTCGACGGCCGGCACGCCCCGCCTGCTTCGGGCAACGCTGCCGCCGCTGGCGCTCTCGCTGGACCTCGCTCCCGACGCAGGCTCGGCGCTGCTCGCGGTCGACGCGGCCGGCAACGCCATGGTCGGACGTCTCGGCACCGGCAAGATTGCTCGGTACTCCGCCGAGGGCGCCGTGCTTCCGGCCTGGGAGCTGCCGAACACGCTCGACGCCATCGTCTGCTCGCCGGTCGACGCCGAGGTCATGTTTGCTGCCGTCTCCGGCGGAGCGTTGTATGCGGTCGAGGCCGGCGTCCCTCGGCTGCTCACGACGTTCTCGACGGCGATCGAGTTCCTGACCATCGCGCCAGACGGCCTGTCGCTGCAGGTCCGGCTGCAGGGCGGAGTGTATCGCTCCGTGGACGCGCTCTCCGGCACGGCTCGCACGGTCGTGACTGTTCCGGGAGCCAGCCGACAGGCGGCGCTCCCCGACGGCCGCTCGCTGCTCGTAGCTGCTGGCTCGTCCGTGCGTCTGCTCTCCGGGCTGGCTGTCGACGCCCGCGCCCCGTACGCGCGGGAGGACGCCACGTTCGTGTCGACCGGTCCCGGTCGTCCGCTGCTGCTGGTCGGCGGGTGGGCCGACGATCTCTGGCGGCTGCACCCTTCGACGGGTCGCTGGGAGCTGCTCGCGGCTCCAAAGGGGGACGGGCCAGGCAAACGCCTCGGCGCGAGCGTCGCGGCCGATCTCTCGACCGGCCGCGTCTGGCTCGTGGGTGGCGAGCGCGACGGAGCTCGGCTGGGCGAGGTGTGGCAGCTCTCGTTCGCGACCTGGAGCTGGGAGCTCCTGCTGGAGAGCCCCTACGTCGCGCTCACGGGCGCGGCCGTTCGTCACGACCGATGGATGGACCGAATCCTCGTGTTCGGAGGCGAGGCGGACGAGGGGTTGACGGCGCGGTTGCTCTCGTTCGAACCGGGCGCGCGGCGGCTGCGGGACGTCACGCCGCAAGGGCCGGACGCACCGTCGCCGGTGCTCCGCCCCGCGCTGCTGGCGGACCGGCGGCGCGGGATCGTGACGGCCTATGGCGGCGACGCGCTTCGTCCCCCCAACACGGGGCACGCAGTGCGCGTCTCGGAGCTGGCGAGCGGGGCAGAGTGGCGGCCGCTCGGGGTGGCGAAGTGAGGGCGCTTCGATGGGGCCTTTCGGCGGCGACGCTCGGGGCGCTCCTCGGCTGCAGTGCGTGTCGCTCAGACGCGCCGGCGCCGAGCGGCGGCGGCGCGGGCGGCGAGGCCGGGAGTGGTGGGCTGGAGTGCAGCAGCGATGCCGACTGCGTTCTCGCCGCACATGAGCCATGGTGCGAGCTGAACTCGGGGCGATGTGTCGCTTGTGTGAGCGATCGGAACTGCCCGAGCGGGCGGTGTGTCGATCATGGCTGCGTCGCAGCAGGAGGCGCCGGCGGAGGCGGCGTCGGCGGGGAATCTGGTGGCGGCGGCGCCGCCGGGGTCGGGGGCGGTGCCGGTGGGGCGATGATGTCCGGCTGCCCGTCATGGGCGCTGACGTGCGTACGCGACCCGGAGTGCGTGGCCTGGGTTGACGTCGTACCCGCCGAGCGTGACGATCCTCCGGCAGCGCGGATGGCGTCGGTGACGCAGGAGGTGAACAGTGGATTCGCATTGTTCGCCGAGGGAGTCGTTGAGATCTCGAATGACAACAGAGTGCGAGTCCATCGCCACGCGACCGCGACCGCATCGCCCAAAGAGCGGCGCCTCGAACCTTCCGTCGCGATGCGCTCCACCTTCATCGCAATCGAAGGTGACTGGGCGATTTCAAGCGCCCTCGATTGCGAAGGGGACACGTGCAGCGTCGCGATGATGCTTCATGATCTCCGCCTCTGTCTCACGGCGAAGCTCTTCACCGAAGATGGGGAGCAAGACTCATACTGGTACTCGCCCCACATCGTCGACGGCCGCCTCTACTTCACCCAAGGCTTCGGTCGAAGCCGCACGGTCGAACTCGACCTTCGCACGGGCGCCCGCCGCGAGTTCTTCGCCGCAGCCACCGCCGAAGAGAACGAGGTGCTGTCCATCGACGCGAAGGAGGGCTGGCTCGCGCTCGTGGAGGCGCGGCCTCCCGACCGCCTGCAGTACGACCTGCGCCTCGTCAACCTCACCACCGGCGATAGCCGCTGGGTCACCGACAGCGCCGCGAGAGAGTGGACGCCCCAGATCTCGCAGGGCAAGCTCTACTGGTCAGACGCGACCCGTGGCCTCGTCGAGTTTCTGCATGAGGACGAGCACGACATCTACTCGTACGACATCGAGACACAGGTGACGAAGCCTGTGGTGACCGCCCGCGGATCGCAGATCGTGATGGCGGCGGCCGGCGACGAGTTGATGTGGATCGACTTCCGCGATGGCTACTGGGGCGTCGAGAACAGCATGGGCGCGGTCGACATCTACTTGGGCAACGTCGTGACCAAGGAGGAACGTCGCCTCACGCTGGCACCCCGCGCCTTCCTCGACCTGAAGCGCTTCGGAGATCGCTACGGCTGGATCGAGAACGAGGCCGCGCCAGGTGCTCGTCACGACTATCGCG
>CAYHCR010000040.1:0-11259 GCA_964354895.1 uncultured Myxococcales bacterium
CGAGCCGCGCGGTCGCCGGCACGTTCGGGAGCTCGTCGAAGGTGAAGACGTTGTCCTGCAGCCACTTGCGGTAGGGCCAGCGCGAGACGATGTCCTTCTTGACCTCCTCGTCCTCGAGGATGCGGTGCTCCTGCAGGTCGACGAGGAACATGCGGCCGGGCCGCAGCCGGCCCTTGCGCTTGATCCGCTCGGGCGGCACGTCGATCACGCCCGCCTCGCTCGCGAGGACCACGAGGCCGTCGTCCGTCTCCAGCCAGCGCGCCGGCCGCAGCCCGTTGCGATCGAGCGTCGCGCCGATCAGGTTGCCGTCGGTGAAGGCGATCGCGGCGGGCCCGTCCCACGGCTCGATGAGGCTCGAGGCGTACTCGTAGAAGGCGCGTCGCTCGTCGGGCAGCTCTGCGTGACTATCCCACGCCTCCGGGATCATCATCATCATCGCGTGGGGCAGCGGGCGGCCGCCGAGCACGAGCAGCTCGAGCATGTTGTCGAACTGCGCCGAGTCGCTCCCGCGCTCGACGATGATCGGGAAGAGGCGCTGGAGCGGGCCGAAGAACTTGGCGGAGGCGAGCCCGGCGCGGCGCGCGTCCATCCAATTGCGGTTGCCCTTCACCGTGTTGATCTCGCCGTTGTGCGCGATGAAGCGCATCGGGTGGGCGCGATCCCAGGTGGGGAAGGTGTTCGTCGAGAAGCGCGAGTGGACGAGCGCGAGGCCGGAGACCATGTCGGGATCGCGCAGGTCTGCGTAGAAGGCCGGGAGCTGGCGGGGCAGCAGCAGCCCCTTGTAGACGATCGTCTCCGCGGAGAGCGACGCGACGTGGAAGCGCTCCTGCGGATCGATCCCGCTGTCGCGCACGCGGTTCTCGGCGAGCTTGCGGATGACGAAGAGCTTGCGCTCGAACGCGCTCGGCACGACGCGGCGGGCCGCGACGTAGACCTGCCGGATCACGGGGAGCGACTCGCGCGCGGTGCGGCCGAGCACACGCTCGTCGGTCGGCACGTCGCGCCAGCCGATCACGCGCTGGCCTTCGGCCTCCGCGGCCTCCTCGATCGCCTCCTCGCACGCGCGGCGCGCGGCGGGCTCGGGCGGCAGGAAGACCATGCCGATGCCGTAGCGGCGGCGGCGCGGCATCTCGAGGCCGAGGCGCAGACCTTCCCGCTTGAAGAAGCGGTGCGGGATCTGCAGCAGGATCCCGGCGCCGTCGCCCGTCTCCGGATCGGCGCCGCTCGCCGCGCGGTGGGAGAGTCGGAGCAGGATCTCGAGGCCCTGCTCGACGATGGCGCGGGACTTCTCTCCGGAGAGCTTTGCCACGAAGCCCACGCCGCAGGCGTCGTGTTCGGTCGAGGGCTCGTAGCAGCCGTAGCGGCCGGGGGGCGTGCGCATCAGAGGTGGCTCCTGGCTGCGCCGTGCAGCGGAGGCGGCAGGCTAATGCGGTGCGTCAACGGGGCACAACGACGGAGCGACGCGAGCGGACCCCCGTGTCGGTTGAGGCCCGATCGGGGGTGGGTCAGCTCTGCTGGATCCGCACGGCGATCCGCTCGAGGCTCCGGAAGAGCGGCTCGGGCAGGAGCCGGCGGTCGACCTGGAGCGGGCGTTCGGCGAGGAGCTGGAGCTCCACGGTCGTCTTGCGCGCGAGGATGATCCGCGTCACGGAGAGGCGCGCGTCGACCTTCACCTGCAGCGCTTCACTCGTCTCGACGCTCTCGCGGATCGCCTGCAGCAGCGGCGCGTCGGCGTTGAGCGCGGCGGCGAGCGGCCCGCCCACGAAGCCGGGGCGGCTGCGATCCCGCTGCTGGAACGGGCCCGTCCGCGGGAACTGCAGCTCCGCCGTCGAGTTCATCCCCTGCTTCGGCAGGTGGCGGACCACGAAGTGCAGCGTCATCGGCACGACCTGCCGGCCATACATCGGCAGCGGACCGAGGGAGAACGCGAACGACGGTCCGAGCGGATCGAAGATCGAGGTGGAGCCCTCGAAGCGGAGCGAGACCAGCGCGATCGGCGAGCCCTGCAGCTCGATGAGGTGGCGGTCGCGGGAGAGCAACCCGGCGTCGAGCACGTCCGGCGCCAGCCTGCGCGTCGGCACGCCGAACGACGTCAGGTGGGCGGCGAAGCCGTCGACGCCGAGCAGGCGCGCGTAGAGCTCGTCCTTCACCCCCCGACCGTAGCGCCGGGCGAATCTTTCTGCGCCCCCCGCTGGCTCTCGCGGTACGGAGAGACCCATGCGAACGATCCTGCTGCTCACCCCGCTGCTCGCCGCGTGTGCGGGGAGCCAAGACCTCCCCGCCGCGCCGATCGCCCCTGAATCGCCGGGCCTCGTGATCGGGACGACGCCCGCCGCGCTCGCCGCTTGTCGCCGCGGCCCGCCGCCGGCCCCGCGTGCGGAGGGTCACGCCGCAGAGTTGCACCCCGACGGCCCGCCGCCGGACCACGCGACCGGCCACCACGCGCCGGGCGGCCACGTCCTGCATCGCTTCGACGACGCCGCGAAGTGGAGCCGCGTCTTCGACGATCCGGCGCGTGACGCGTGGCAGCGGCCGGACGTGGTGCTCGCCGCGCTCGCGCTCCAGCCGACCGACGTGGTCGCCGACGTCGGCGCCGGGACCGGCTACTTCTCGGTGCGCTTCGCGAAGGCCGTGCCGCAGGGCGCCGTCTTCGCGGAGGACGTCGAGGCGACGCTGGTGGCACACCTGACCGAGCGCGCCGCGAAGGAGGGGCTCGCAAACCTGACGCCCGTGCTCGGCGCCTTCGAGGATCCGAAGCTCCCCGCGCCGGTCGACGTGACGTTCGTCTGCGACACCTACCACCACATCGAGGCGCCGGTGCCCTTCTTCGAGCGCGTCGCCGCGAGCACGAGGCCGGGCGGCCGGCTGGTGATCGTCGACTTCGCGCCGGGCGAGCTCCCGGTCGGTCCGCCCGAGCAGGCCCGCACGCCGCCCGCGCGCCTCGTGGAGGAGCTCGGCCGCGCCGGCTGGCGGCTCGCGGCGTTCGACTGCGCGTCGCTGCCGCACCAGTACCTGGCGACCTTCACGCGCTGAACGCACGAAGGGCGCCTCGGTCTCCCGGGGCGCCCTCGAGTCACGTCCTGTCGTCGGGACGGATCAGCTGTTCGGCGTCGTCGTCGACTTGCCGGCCTGCTTCCAGCCCCGGATGCCGTCGGGCAGGACCGCGACGTTCGAATAGCCCGCCTCCGCGGCCTTCTTCGCGGCGGTCTCCGAGGCCGTGCACTTCTCGTTCGCACAGTAAAAGACGAGCGCGCCCGTCTTGTCGGCCGGCAGCTCCTTCGGGTCGTACTTCGAGGCCGACGTGAGCAGCTTTGCGCCAGGGATGATGCCCTCGGTGGTCCGCGTGCTCGCCGAATTGGCGTCGAAGATCGTGACCGTGCGCTTCTCGATCAGCGTGGCGAGCTCGGGGACGGAGACCTTCGTGTAGGTCGCGACGTGGCCTTCGCTCTCGCAGGCGGCGGCGGTGGTCGGGACGAGGGAGAGCGATCCGGCGGTGAGGGCGGCGCCGAGGACAAGCGAGCGGATCTTCATCGGGTGCAACTCCGGGGTAGTGGGGCGACCGTTCGATCGCGGGTCTGCGGAAGCTAACGGCGCTCCTGCTGGCACGCAACCCGCGGAGGCTTCACCGCGCCCGCACCAGCAGGCGCGTCGCCGGCAGAGACAGCAGCAGGCCGCCGACCAGCGCGAGCACGCCGAAATAGCCGACGCACGAGCAGCCGAGCGAGCCGGTCAGCAGCGCGAGGCCCGCCGCTGCGCCCGTCGCGACGAGCGGCCGCTCTGCGCGCCTCGTGCGGACCGCGATGAAGGCGCCCGCGAGCAGGCCACCCGCCGCGCAGGCCGGCACGCAGAGCGTGGAGCAGCCGGCCGGGGTGCAGACGTGTCCGTACAGCTGTGCGGCGTGCGCGAGCGCGAGCGGGAGCAGCCCCGCCTCGAGCCCCGTCACCGCCGAGCGCAGGAGCGTGCCGCCGCGAAAGAGCCCGAACGCGAGCGCCGCGACGAGCGCGAGGCCGAGGCCCAGCACGCTGCCGAGCCGACTGCCGAGCGCGAGCGAGCTGAGCGGGAGCAGCAGTGCGGGCAGCGCCCAACGCACCGCGAAGGCGAGCCGACCCCGCTCGTACGCCGCCGTCGCGGCCTCGAAGGCCGGGAGCTGCGCGTCAGCCGTCGCCATGCAGCACCCTCCACATCGTGCGGAGCCGGCCCATCGCCCGCTCCTTGCGCTTGCGAAACGTCGCCTGCGCGATCCCGTCCGGCCGCGCCTCGTCGAGCACCGCCTCGATCGTCGCGCGGTCCGCCTCGTCCAGCTCCTCGAGCGCGGCCCGCACCGCCCGCGCCAGCTCGCCGTCAGTCGCCGCGGCCTCCGGATCGTCCGCGCCCGCGAGCTCCGCGAAGCGCTCCGGCAGGGGCTCGGTCCGCGCCCGCGCGCGCCGCTTGCGCTCGGAGCGGATCTCCCAGGCGGTCAGCTCGATCGCCCAGCCCAGCGCGTCCCGCGACGGGTCGAAGTCGCTCGCCCGCGAGAAGAGCGTGACCAGCGCCCGCTGGGCCACGTCGTCGGCCGCGCCCTCGTCGAGCGCGCGGGCGGCGAAGCGACGCAGCTCCGGCCAGAGCCGCTCGAAGACCGGTCGCGACGCGGCCCGATCGCCGTCGGCGAGCCGGGAGAGCGCCTCGTTGAGCTCGCGCCGTGCCGCTACGTCCAGAGCGCCTCCTTGATGCAGTTGGGCCGCAGGCCCGCCGGGCGTGACAGGGCTCCCGTCAGAAGCTCCCGCCGAACGACAGCCCGCCGGCCCCGCTCCCCGTGGTCGCCGTGACGGTGGGCGCGTCCTGCAGGTGCAGCGACGGGACGCCGAGGCCGATCGCCGCGCCGACGACCCCGCCGGTCAGCACGTCCGTCGGGAAGTGGCGGCCGCCCGCGACGCGCAGGCTCATGACGGTGAGGGTCAGCAGGGAGGCGCCGCCATACATCGCGACGCGGGTGCCGGTCGACAGGTCGCTCGAGAGATCGACGATCCGGACCGCGCCGAGCGACGCGCACGCCGTCCAGGAGCTGTGGCCGGACCAGAAGGAGAGGTCGTCGTCGCGCGCGCCGGTCCGGGCGTCGTACGTGTAGGGGCGCGGGCGGGAGACGAGCCGCTTCACGCCGTCGGTCGCGAGGCCGTTGATCGCGAGCGCCTCGACGAACAGGAGCAGCCGCGGAGGGAGCTGCTCGTCGTGGAGGCCGTCGATCACGACGGTCGTCGCGCCGAGGCCGATGGCGCCGTAGAGCAGCAGATCGGAGACCTTTGCCGGACCGTCCACCCGCTGGAGCGGCGAGAGCGCGTCGAGGCCGCCGGGCGGCGCGCCTTGGTGGGACGGCGGCGTGTAGTCATCCGGCAGGAAGTGGATCGCGCCGATGCCGGCGAGGGCGAGCCCCGTGAGGGCGCCGTCGACGGGCCAGTCGACCGCGAGCGCCTGGCGGGGGGGCGGCTCGGCGGCGGCGGGGAGCCAGAGCGCGAGGGCGGCGAGGGCGGCGTGCATCCGGCCATGGTAGCGGGGCGCGCCACCGCCTGCCGCGCCGATCCGGCGCAGCCCGCGCCAGGGTGGGGCGTCGCGGCGGGCCACCCTGGCGCAGGGGCCGCGGGCCGCAGCGTTTCAGGCCGATCTCGTCGCGGCACGCCGATCGCATTGCCTCTCCCTCGAACCCGCACCGGGAGGCACCGATGGCCCCGAACGTGAGCAAACTGATGCGCCAGGTCGATGAGAACGATCGGCCGCGCGAGCTCTCCGGCTGGCGCGACGGCAAGCCCGTCGAGGACCCCGACAAGCTCAAGCGGTGGGGCCTCGTCACGGCGAAGCCGAGCGAGTTCCTCGTGCACGTGCGCGGCGGGAAAGTGCTGCAGGAGAGCTCCGGCCAGGGCTCGACCTGCTTCAAGTGGCCGTGGGACGCCGTCTCGATCGTGCCGACCTCCCTGCAGCGCTTGTCGTTCAAGGCCGATCAGGTGACGGCCGAGAAGGTCGGCGTGGAGGTCACGGGGCTCGCCGTCTACCGCATCACGGAGCCGCTGCTCGCCTACCGGGTGCTGAATTTCTCCTTCCCCGAGCGCGCGCAGCAGAAGCTCGAGCAGACCCTCACCTCGATGTTCGTCGGCGCGTCGCGGCGGATCATCGCGGGGCTGACGGTCGAGGAGTGCCTGCAGAAGCGCAAGACGGCGCTCGCCCAGGAGCTCCTGCGCGAGATCGGGCCGGTCGTCGGCGGCAAGGGTCGGCCGGACGACCGCACGATGCAGGGCTGGGGCGTCGTGCTCGACACGATCGAGATCCAGGAGGTCCGCGTCCTCTCCGAGACGGTCTTCGCCGCGATGCAGGCGCCCTACCGCGCCGAGCTCGATCGGGCGGCGCGCGAGGCGCAGGGCGCGGCCGCCCGCGACGTGGCGGCGCGGGACGCGGAGAACCGGCGCACGGTCGAAGAGGCAAAGCTGCTCGCCGAGCAGCAGATCGCCGAGCGGCGGGCGGAGTCGGCGCGCGCGCAGGCCGAAGGGGAGGCGCGCGACGCCATCCGGCGCTCGGAGCTCGAGCGCGCGAGGGAAGCAGCGCAACTGTCCGAACGGCAGGCGATCGAGGAGGCCAAGCTCGCCAGCGAGCGGGCGATCGCCGAGGCGGCGCTGCGCGAGCAGGCGGCCACCGAGCACGCGCGGCTCTCCAGCGACGCGACGCTCGCGGAGGCCCGGGAGGCCGAGGCGCGCCGGCGGGCCGAGCGAGGGGCGCAGGATCGGCTCGCGGCGCTGTCCAGGGAGGTCGAGCTCGCGCAGGCCGACGTCGCGGCGCACGAGGCGCGGGCGGAGGCGGCGCGCCGGCAGGGCGAGCTGCGGCGGGCGGAGGCGCTGCTCGTCGCGGAGCTCGGCCGGGCGGTCTCCGAGCAGGCGGCGCACGCAGGGCGGCTCGAGGCGGAGGTCGAGGGGCTGCGCGCGCACGCGGCCGTCACGCGGGCGGAGGCGCAGAGCAAGGTGCTGCACGCCCAGAAGCTGCCGGAGCTCGCGGCGGCGATGGGCAGCCGGATGGGCGAGGTGAAGATCAACCAGTGGGGCGGGGACGGGAACCCGTTCGGCTCGATCGTCCAGGCGGTGCAGGCGATCGTCGACCTCGCGAAGTCGACGTGACGATCGGTCCGGACGGACCGGGGGCGCTCCCGACGGAGTTGATCGAGGCCGGTCGGAGCGGTAAACGACCCCCCAAGGGGGTCTTATGGCCAGCTCGAACCGCGCGCCCGTCCCGCTGTTGCTCGCCTCTCTCGCGCTGCTGGTGGTCGGCTGCGAGGTCGAGATCTCGCGGAGCAACCCGTTCGACCCCGACTCCGCGTCCCCGGCCCCCGGCGGACTGCGCGGCAAGCTCCTCGCCCCGACGCTCGAGGATCCCTCGGGGCTCGAGGTGCGGCTGCTGCAGTCGGGGGTCGAGCGCGCGACGGTGCAGACGCAGGACGACGGCGGCTTCCTCTTCGCGGCGGTGCAGCCCGGGATCTACGACCTGGCGGTCGACGAGACGGGCTTCCAGCCGCTGCGGGTCTATCGGCTCGAGATCGAGCTCGGCGCCGTGATCGAGCTGGGCGAGCTGCCGCTCGTGCCGGACGTCGAAGGCGACGCCGCCGCGGCGATCGTCGGCACCGTACGCCTCGAGGGCGTGCCCGAGGGCGAGCCGAGGCACGGCGGCGTGCAGCTCCGCGTGGTGGGCCGCTCGTTCCAGACCTTCTCGGCGCCGGACGGCAGCTTCGAGCTGCCGCTCGTCGAGGGCACGCACGAGCTCGAGGCGACCTTCCCCGACTTCCGCCCGCTGCGCCTCGAGGAGGTCGTGGTCGGGCGGGGCGAGCGGGTCGTGCTGCCGGACCAGCTCCTGCTCTCGGCCGATCCGGCGACGATCCACGGCGTCGTTCGCCGCCGGACGTGCGAGGCCGATCCGTCGAACGAGGAGGAGCTCCCGGCGGAGGGCGCCCTCGTCGCCGCGCTCGGCACGGGCCAGACCGCGGTCGTCGCGGGCGATGGAAGCTTTGCGGTCACGGGGCTGACGGCGGGCGTGCACACGCTCCGCGTCTCGCTCGACGGCCACGACGCGCGCGAGGTGGCAGGGCTGCAGGTGCGGGGCGGGCAGACGATCGAGCTGCCGGCCGAGCTGCTGCTCGCGGCCTCGAAGGGCTCCATCGGCGGGCGCGTGACGCTGACCGGGGAGCTCGAGCACGCCGGCACGATCGTGCAGCTCGGCGGCACGGCCTTCGTGGCGACGACGGCCTCGGACGGCTCGTTCGCGCTGGAGGGCGTCTGCGCGGGCGACGGCTACGAACTGCGCGCGGTGGCGGGTCGGGACGGGTTCCTGCCGGCGGTCGTCGCGGGGGTCACCGTCGAGCCGGGGCGTCGCACGAACGTGGCGCCGCTCGAGCTCGCGCCGCAGCGGGGCGACTTCGTGCTCGAGGGCGGGCGCGCGTTCACGCGCTCGACGCGGGTCGCCTACGAGCTCGTCGCGCCGGACGGCTCGACCGAGAAGCGCGTCTCGGAGGAGGAGAGGCTCTTCACGGATCGGGCCCGCGCCGAGGAGGGCTGGGTCGCGATCACGGCGCCGTCGGAGCTGACGCTCCCGGCTGGCGACGGCACGCGGCGGCTCTTCGCGCAGGTGCGCGGCGGCGGGGCGACGAGCGCCGTCTTCGCGACGTCGATCGTGCTCGACACGACGCCGCCGTCCGACGCGCAGCTCGTGATCGAGGGCGGCGACGGGACGAGCCGCGACGCGGACGGCGTGCTCCTGACCGAGCTCGTCGCGAGCGAGGCGCCCGCGCCCGGCGTCGATCGCACCAGCGGGCTCGCGTTCGTCCGCGTCGTGGCGGTCGATCCGTCTGCGCCGCCGCCCGCCGATCCGTTCGACCCGCGCTGGGAGGCCGCCACGGCGCTGCCGTACCAGCGCGCGCTCGACGTCGCGGTCTTCGAGCCCGGCACCGACGGCGACAAGGAGCTCCGCGTCGTCTTCGAGGACGCAGCCGGGAATCGCGCCGCGCCGGTCGCGACGATCGTGGCGCTCGATCGCGAGGCGCCGGACGGCACCTCGTTCGAGATCGCCACGACGACGCCCGGCTTCGTCTCCTCGTCGGTGATCGCGCTCGCGCTCGGCGCGACCGACGAGCGCCCCGGTGTGCAGTTCCGCGTCTCGTCGACGGCCGCGTTCGCCGGGGCGAGCTGGCAGCCGCTGCCCGAGCCGCCGCTCGTCACCTGGTTCCTCCCGCTCGCCGACGGGCCGCACGAGCTCGTCGCGCAGTTCCGCGACGCAGCCGGCAACGAGGCGCTCCCGCTGACCGCGTCGATCGTGCTCGACACGACCGCGCCGAGCGGGATCCGGGCCTCCGTGAGCGAGGCGCCGTACGCGCCGGGCCGCACGCTGACGGTGACGCTCGTGGGGGCGGGCGCGGCCGAGGCCCGGCTCTCGCTCGTTCCGGACTTCACCGATGCGGCCGGCGCGCCCGAGCCGTGGCGGCCGTTCGCGGCGACGCAGAGCTTCACGCTCCCGGACGCCGACGGCCCGTACACCCTCCACGTCGGACTGCGCGACGAGGCCCGCAACGAGGCGGCGGTGCAGCGCCTCGAGCTGACGCTGGATCGAGCGGCGCCGGCCCCGGCGGCGGTCGACGTGCTCGAGGGCGCCTTCGTGCAGGCGCCGGTGGCGACCCTGCGCCTGGTCGCGGTCGCCGGTCCGCTCGACGCGCACGAGCAGCGGATCGACGTGATCGACGTCGCGTCGGGGGCGGTGGTCGGCGGCACGTGGGAGCCGTTCTCGCCGACGCGCGCCGTCCTCCTGCCCGCGCCCAACGGGACCAAGCGGATCGAGGTCTTCCTGCGCGACGCCGCCGGGAACGAGGCGGGCGCGCCGGGGCTCGCCGAGGTCACCTTCGATCCCGACCCGCCGCTGCTCTCGCAGGTGACGCTGCAGGGCGGGGCGGCCTTCACGAACGAGGCGGAGGTGCTCGTCACGCTCGACGCGACGGGCGCCGATCGCATGACGCTCTCCACGCGCGCCGACCTGTTCGGCGCGGCCCCGCAGCCCTTCGCGCCGACCGTGGCGTTCACGCTCGCACCGACCGACGGAGCGCAGACGCTGTTCGTCCGGCTCGAGGACGTCGCAGGCAACGAGGTCTCCGGGCAGGCCTCGATCGTGCTCGATCGCACCGCGCCCGCGCCGGTCGCGCTGCGGCTCGCCGGCGGCGCGGTCACGACGCGCGTCGGCGCGATCGAGGTCGTGCTCGAGGCGACCGACGCGCTCTCGGGGGTCGTGACGGTCGATCTCTCCAACGACCCCGGCTTCGGCGCCGCGACGACGATCGCCTGGGCGGGGGCGGGCTCGCAGCTCGTCCCGTCGCATGGCCTGTTGCCGGGCGACGGACCGCGGACCGTCTACGCGCGCTTCCTCGACGCCGCGGGCAACGCGGCGATCGCGACGGCGACGATCGTGGTGGACGCCCTGGCGCCCCAGGCGACGCTGCTCGTCGACGGCGGCGCGGCCTGGGCCCTCGACACCGGCGCGGTGCTCACGTTCGTCACCGCGGGTGACGTCGTGGAGCTCGCGGTCGAGGAGGGCGGCGCGCTCGACTGCGGCTCGGCGAACTACGAGGCGTTCGCCTCGAGCCGGCCGTTCGTGCTCTCGGCGGGCGAGGGCGCGAAGCTCGTGCAGGCCTGCCTCCGCGACGCCGCCGGCAACACGACGCTCGTGAGCGACGGCATCCAGCTCGATCTCGGCGCGCCTGCCGGCAGCGTCGCGCTCGCGGATGGGGCGGCGGCGGTCGCCACGCGGCAGCTCACCCTCGCGCTCGCGTCCCAGCCCGACGTCGTCTCGATGGCGGTCGCGGTCGGCGGTGCGCTCGACTGCGGCACGGCCGTCTTCGAGGCCTTCGCGCCGCTGCGCGCCTTCACGCTCCCCGCGGGCGACGGGCTCCGCACGATCCACGCCTGCTTCCGCGACGGGGCCGGTCGAACCGCGCAGGCCTCCACGACCGTGACCCTCGACTCGACAGCGCCCGTCGTCACGCTCTCGCTCGACGGCGGCGTCACGCCGAGCCCGGACGGCGTCGTCGATGCGCAGGTCACGGCCTCCGACACCGGCGTCGGCCTCGCGCGCCTCGAGCTCTCGACCGATCCCGGCTTCGCGCTCGCGACGACGCAGGTCTGGCCGGGCGGCGCCTCGGCCACGGTGCCCGGCTTCGCCCTCGCGGCGGGCGACGGCCCGCGCACCGTCTACGCCCGCGTGACCGACGCGGCCGGG
>CAYHCR010000041.1:0-11213 GCA_964354895.1 uncultured Myxococcales bacterium
CGCACGAAGTCAAAGCCGATTCGATTGTCCGTCGAGTCACGCCACGTGAGCTGGTAGCCGAGGCCCGCGTTGAGCCAGTCGGTGAACTCGAACGAGGGAGCGAGGCCCGCGATCACCTGGCTGTCGAACCTCGTGCCGCCGAAGTCAATGTAGTCGTAGGAGGCGTCCGCCTTCAACGTCAGCTTGCCACCGAGCTGGGCCTTGGCGCCGGCGTAGCCGCGATCGTCCGCGTAGTAGCCGCCGGTGCTGGGGCTGGGCTCAAAGGTCCGGACATAGCCGACGCGAAGGTCCGCCTGCTGCGAGAGCAGGTACGCGATCTCACCCGTACCGACCACGCTCGCGAAGCCCGATCCGATCTGCTGTCCCCAACCGGCCTTCGCCGTGATCGCGATCTTGGGAAAGAGCAAGCCGACGAGGCCCGCCATCGCCTTCACGTTCTGCGAGTCCTGCGACGCCGTCGCATCGGCGTAGCCGCGCAGCGAGTAGCTCGTGTCGAGCACGAGCGAGGTCTTCGGGAGGAAGCGCCACCGGACATCGAGGTCGGCGGTGTGCTGGAGATAGTCGAGATCCGAGACTGCGTTTGAGTCGCACGAGGGATCGCCGGCCGTACAACCTTCCGGGAGCGCGCCAGGGCTCTCCACGTAGTGCTCGTAGCCGAGCGTGTACCCAGGCTCAAAAGCAAAAGCGCCGCCCCCAGGCGCGATGATCAGCTTGAGGCGCGCGTCGTTGTGGTCGACGACCGTACCGACGCCGAGCGCGAGGTTCGAGCTCCGGTCGGAGCGGACGTAGCTGTCGGCGACCTCGACCCCGACGGCGCCCTTGCCGTTGAACAGCAGGGCGAGGTCTCCCTGGCCGCCGAAGCGCGACTGCGCGGCCGTGCCCTCCGCCTCGAGGCCGAGGTAGTGGACGTACTCGACGTTTCCGCCGAGCGAGAAGTTGAGCACGTCGGAGGGGACGTCGAGCTTGAAGCCGGGGCGGTAGCGCAGGATGAGATCGCCGGTCGGGATCAGCGTTGGATTCGCTCCGGCCCCCTCTTCGACATACCCAGCGAGCGTGTCGTACCGGGCGTCGACCTCGAAGAACGGATGCAGCCGGCCCGCGCCGATCTTGAGCCCATTCTCCGCTGCGGCAGCAGACGCAGGCAACGCCACGAGCAATGCTCCAGCGACGAGCGCCAGGCCCCCGAGCGATGCAAACGGCTTTGCCAGCGAGTTGCGGCCCCTCTCCACCAAGTCCCGTCCCCTGTCCCCACGAGGCTGGCTGCGAGCCCCGTCCCGAGTTGCCGTGACGTCCTTCAACGCGCCGAGTCGCATCGAATATCGAGGCGACCGAGCGCTGTCAATGAATCGAAGCCCGCGCGATATCAGCCGGTCGGGCTGGCAGGCGGCGGCCGCACGACCGACGGCACGAACGGCTTGTCGAGCGCGACGTTCGTCCCGGCGGGAAGCCCCTCGGGCTCCTCGACCTCGACGTCGGTCTCACCCAGCGCGTCTGCCCCGACATCCCCGACGCACGCCTCGGCCTCGTTGCGCAGCTGGTCCGTCTTCTGCCGCGCGATCGAGATCTTCGTAAACTCATGCTCGGCCGCGTCGCTCTCCCGCTTGGCGACCGCCTCCTCCAGCGCGACGCTCGCCGTCTCGGCGACCTTCAGCAGGCCCTTGACCTGCGTGAGCTTCTCGTTGACGCAGTTGAGCTTGATGACGTCCTTGCTCTCCCGAGCCTCCTCGAGCTTCTTGAGGACGTCCGAGAGCACGCTGCGCATCGCGTCGACGTGGCCACGGGTCTTCTCCACCTTCTCGCCATCCGACAGACCGGAGCCGGCCTCTTTGCCGTCGTCATCGGACGGTGGCGCCGCGTCTTCGGCGGCCTGCGCGACGAGCGGCAGCGAGAGCGCCACGACGATCAACCAGCGAATGGGACGCACGTGGATCTCCCTCCTCGACCCGAACCGCGATCGTCGCTGGCAGTATAGAAAGCCACGCGGCGTGAAGTCAACGCGGCGCGGCGGTGACAAACCATCGGTATTCCGAAGGAATCCGGGTCGCCTACGACCCCGTCAGCCGCGCGTTCGTCTCGCGGAGCCGCGCGGAGAGCACCCGCGCGATGTTCACGACGACGAACGTGAAGCCGTCCCGGAAGTTCTTCCGAAAGGTGGTCAGGTTCTCCGCCGTGAGCTGCAGCAGGACCGCCTCCGAGCGCGCCCGAACCGTCGCGGAGCGGTATTCCTTGTCGACGAGCGACATCTCACCGAAGAACTGGGGCGCCTTGAGCGTCGCGAGCACGCTCTTCCCACGCACGACCTCGACCTCGCCGGCTCCGATCACGAAGAGCGCGTCTCCGAGATCCCCCTCCTCGAAGATGACCTCTCCCGCCGCGAACTTCCGCTCGCGGGAGAGCTCGGCGAGCAGCAGCAGCTCCGGCTGGGAGAGCATCTCGAAGAGCGGCGAGCGCTGCAGGGTCTCGAGCTTCTGCATCACGCCCCTCCGGACGGGCCGGAGGCGACCCTGCCCTTGCGACCATGAAGAAAGTAGGCCTCGAACCGCTCGTCGCCTTCGGCGTCAGTGCCGGGGCGATCGACCGCTGGCTCGAGGAACGCGACGCCGCGGAGCTGATCTACGCGAAAGACCGTCTTCGCGCGGACCTCGACGTTGAAGCTGCCCGCGTCGTCGATGAGCGCGACGGCCCAGGCCGCCTTCTGCTCCTCGCGGCAGCGGAAGTAGAGGAAGCCCCCGACCGCGACGCCGCCGAAGCGCTGCCCGACGCTCTCGAGCAGTTCGGTCGCGCTGCGGCGGGCCTGCGTACGCGCCGTCTCGTGCGCCCGGGTCTCTTCGCGCAGCCGCTTCGCGCGCGCCTTCTTCTCTTCCGCCTCCTGGAAGAGAGCCTCCGCGCGCGCGCGGATCCGGCGGGCCTCGAGGCGCTTCTCGGCGACGATCAACGCCGTCTCTGCCGAACGCGCCCAACGCAGCTCGACCTGCTCCCAGAGCCCGTGCTTCTTCTTGTCTTCGCGCTCGTACGTCGCGCGCGCCTCGCCGAGCGTGGTCTCGCGCCGGCGCTTCTCCGACTGATGCTTGTTGACGTCTTCAGGGCGCGCCTGCGCGACGAGCTCGCGGCTCTCCTCGAGCGACTTCTCGGACGCGCTGAGCCGGTACCAGGCGTCCGAGGCGATGAACCGCTGCTCCTCGAACCGAGAGACGAGCTCGAGGCCCTCGTTCTCCAGCTGGGCCTCTTCCGCCTCGAGCTGCTGCGCCAGATCCTCGGCCTCACCTGCCGCGAAGAGCACGTCGGAGGCCTCCTTCTGCGCGCTCTCCGCACGGAAGTCGGTCAGCAGCGCCTGGGTCTCGAGCTCCTCGTGGTGGGCCTCAGCCTCGCTGAGCGCTCGACGAGCGGCGAGGAGCGCCGACCAGAACGACGCGTACGCATCGCCCTCGAGCAGCGCCTTGAGCTCCGCCAGCCGGACCGCCTTCATGCGACTCCCTCACCACGACCGCGCGCCGGCCTGCGGCTGAAACACCGTCAGCCGGAGCTCGGCGAAAAGACGAACGGGTACGAGACCGGAACGTCCTCATCCGGCTTGAACGGGAACGCCCAGCCGCGAACGATCGTGCGGATGCAGCTCGCGACCGCCTGGTTGCCGAGCGAATTCTCCTCGATCTCGACCTCCGAGACGCGCCCCGACTTGGTGATCGTGAAGCGCACGACCACCTTGCCCTTGAGGGAAGGATTGCGCTTGAGCTCCTTCTCGTAGCAGCTCGCCACCGCCTTGATGCGCGCCTTGACGAACTTCGCGACGGCGTTTCGATCGACGGAGGAGGACTCGACCTCGGGCCCACCCATCGTCTCGACCTTCGCGTAGACTGCGGCCTCTTTCTTCTCGCCGAGGCCGACGTTTCCGCCGCCGCTCGTCGCGAGATCGCCGATCCCCGCGGCGGTGCCGGTGCCTCCACCGCGCGTCTGCGTACCGATCGAGTCGGCCGTCGCCACGCCCACGCGCGACGCGCCCGAGAGCGCCTCCGCGACGTCCGCCGGACCCGTTCCGGTCCCGAGCACGTCGTCGAGCCCGCCGCCGCCGTCGCCGTCCGAGCCGATGACGGCGAGGAGGCCCGACCTGGAGACCGTACTCTCCATCTTCGCCTTCGCCGCCGCCGCCTTCGCCGCGCCGGCCGCAGGCTCCTCCTTCGCGGCTTCTTTGGGCTCTTCCTTCGTCGGCTTCGCCTCGGCGACCTCGGTCTTCGCCTCTTCCTTCGGCGCCTCGACCGGCCGCTCCGGCATGATCATCTTCACGAGGCGATCGGGGATCTCCTCGAGCCGGACGTCCTCGTTGACCTCGCGCTGCGAGATGATCAGCACGGCCGTGTAGAAGGTCGTCATGCTCGCGACGAGCAACCCCGAGAAGAGCTTGTCGATCCCGGAGAAGAAGCCCGCGACGCCACCGCGTGCCGCGATCGGGAGGACGGGCTTGGGGGCCTCGGGCGGCGGCGTCACGAACTGGAAGAGGACCGTGACCTCGCCGATCTGGACCTTGCCGCGCGCGGAGTCGGGCAGCGGCACCACGAAGGTCCCAGGCCCACGCGGGCGCGCCTGCCCGCTGGAACGCAGCGCGGCGAAGTCCACGGCGGCGCTCTCGGTCAGCGAGACGCGGCCGTCCATCTTCTCGTCGAAGCCGAGCTGGTAGTCATTCCCCTTCAGCTCGAAGAGCGGGAAGCTGTTTGGAAGGTTCGAGACCGGGACCACGATCGTGTTCTTCGGATCCTGGCCGATCGTCACCGTCTCGCGGCGCTTGAGCAGCCGCTCCTCGATGATCTTGCCGCCCTGGATCACGCCGATCCGGAGCACCTTGGTCTGCGCGGGTGCGGCCATGCTCTCCCTCGGGCGTCGGGGGGCGCGCGAAACGCGCACCTCCGACCCGTTCGACCACGCTCGGCGGTTCGGGTTCCCTGCCTCCCCGAAGCCGCTAGAAGACGTCCTTCTCGACCGACGCGACGACCTTCGGCAGGAAGCTCTCCACCCGATCGAGCTCGTTGAAGTTCAGGTTCGAGCGCTGAAGGATGTAGAAGGCCTGCGGCTTCTGAATCTTGCCCTCGACCGTGATCGCGTCGAGGCGGAGGACCTTGCGGGGGCTGCCCTTCTTCTCGGCCGCCGCCGCCACGGTGGGAGCGAGAGCTAGCACGAGCGCCAGGGCCGCGAAAGCGAAGTGGGCTCTCCTCATCCGACCTCCCTACTTCCCGAGCTTGCCGGGGAGCGAACCGCAGACCCCTTTGACGCACACGCCACCCGGGCACTCCGCGTCGCTCTTACATGCCTTCGCGCCCGCCGCGCCGTCCATCTTGCCAGCCGGCGCAGCGGCCGGCGAGCCTGCCGCAGGCGCCGCGGCATCCTTGCCGCCGATCTTCCCGGCCGCCGGAGCTGGCGCGGCGTCCTTGCCGCCGATCTTCGCGCCGGCCTTCTTCGCCGCAGCCTCGTCGCTGGCCTTCTTCGCAGCCTCGTCGCTGGCCTTTTTCGCCGCGGCGTCGCTGGCCTTCTTCGCCGCTGCGTCCTCCACGAGCTTCTTCGCGGCTGCCTTGTCGTCGGCCTTCTTCGCCGCTGCGTCCTCCACGAGCTTCTTCGCGGCCGCCGCGTCGCCAGCCTTCTTCGCCGCAGCATCGTCCACGAGCTTCTTCGCCGCCGCCGCGTCGCCGGCCTTCTTCGCCGCGGCTTCGTCCGCGAGCTTCTTCGCGGCGGCCTCGTCGAGCGCCTTCTTCGCAGCGGCCTCCTTCGCGGCGGCCTCCTCGGCGGCCTTCGCGATGGCCGCATCCTTCGCCGCCTTCTCCTCCTCGACCTTGCGCGCCGCGTCGTCGGCCTCCTTCTTGGCCTTGCGCTCCTTCTCCTTCTGCTCGCGCTCGAGCCGGCGCTTCTCCTTGTCGATCGCCTTCTTCGCGTCCTTCTCGTACGTCTCGAGCCGGGCATCGGTGCCGCCGCGCTCGCGGTACTGCGCGAAGAACGCCAGCGACGCCTCGAGGCGCTGCGTCTGATCCTTGCCCGGCAGCTCTCCGTCGAGGTGCAGGAGCGCCAGGTTGAACAGCACGTCGATCTGCTTGGGATCGAGCCGCTGCGCCTCCTGGTACTCGACGAGCGCACGCTCGAACTTGCGGACGCCGCGCAGCGCGTTGGCGAGGTTGAAGCGGGCGCTGGCGAGCTCCGGCGCGACCGAGACCGCGCGCTCCAGCACGACGATCGCCTCGTCGTATTTCTCGACCTGCACGAGCGTGGCACCGTAGTTGACCTGCGCCTCGGCGAAGTCCGGCCGCAGCTCCGCGGCGCGCTTGAAGTCGGCGAGCCCGCCGTCGCGATCCTTGAGCGCCAGCTTCACGAAGCCGAGCTGGTTGAGCACGACGGCGTCCGAAGGCGCGATGCGCCGCGCCGTCTCGAGCACCATCAGCGCCAGCTCGAACTTCTTCTGGCCGCTGTAGATCGTCGCGAGTTGGAGCATCGCGCCGACGTTCTTCTCGTCGTCCTTGAGGACCTTCTTCGCCTCGGTCTCGGCGTCGGCCGTGCGGTTCTGGCTGACGAGCGACCAGGCGAGGGCGTTGCGCACCGCGAGCGCGTCGGGGTGCTTCTCGAGGTGAGCGCGCAGCTCCCGCTCGGCGCCCACGGCCTCGTTCCTGCGCGCGAGCAGCTTCGCGAGGTTCTCGGCGGGCGGCCCGAACGTCGGCACGTTCTGCAGCGAGGTCCGGTACGCGGTCAGCGCGCCGGGCACGTCCCGCTTGCGCTCTCTGACGACGCCGAGGTTCAGCCACGCCCAGCCGAAGGTCGGGTCCTCCTTGGCGGCGTCGGCGAACTCCTCCTCCGCCTGCGCCCAGTCGCCCTTCTTCGCGGCCTCCACGCCCTCCTCGAACGAGTCGGTCGCATCGCCGTCGGCCGTCGATCCGAGCGCGAGCTTCGGCCCGGCCTCCGCCGGCGCTGCGGGCGCGGCTGCGGCGTCGGACGTCAGTCCGAGCAACCCGAGCAGCCCCTTCTTCTCCGGCTCCTTCGGCGCCGCCGCCTCCGCCGCCGACGGATCCGTCACGGCCGCCGTGGTCGGCTTGGGAACGGGCACGGGCGCGGCGGTCGAACAAGCTGCAGCGACGAGCGCGAGCAGGAGCGAAACGAAGAGCCTCGGCCCAGGAAGCGTCACTTGCCGACCTTCCCGTCCGCCGGCTTGCCGGCCTTCACTCCACCGAGTCCGAGCCCGGGCTCCGTGGGCTTGCCGACCTTCCCTCCACCGACTCCAGGCGCGGGCTCCGTGGGCGTGCCGGCCTTCACCCCGCCCACGCCGATGTCGGCGGGCGCGGCGGGCGGCTTCGGGGCGTCCGGCGCCGGGGGCGCAGGCGGGAGCTCCGGGGGCGCCTCGGGGTAGCCGGCGATCGTCGGCGCGAGACCGGAGGGCAGGTTCTGGCTGCGCTCCAGCCGCGTCGTCGCCTCCTTGAGGATCGGGTATTCCTTCGGCCGGTAGCGATTGAGCGCCTCGAGCGTGCGCCGGGTCCACTCGTTGGAGATCCCGAACTTGCGCGACTGCACGAGCGTCTCTTCGTAGTCCTTGACGGCCTGATCCTCGAGCGCGACGACCGCCTCGGCGATCTTGCTGCGATAGAGGTCCTCGGCCTCGACGCCGAGCCGCGCGACCTCCGGCGGGATCGGGGCCTCGAAGAAGGAGTTGGCCAGGCGCTCGAAGAGGTAGGCCTTCCGGTAGAAGGCGGCGAGCGTCCAGTCCACGTTCTTGAACTTCGCGACCGCGAGGTATTTGTCCCGCAGGTCCTTCACCTTCTCCTTCTTCTTCTTGAACGAGGCCTCGAGCGCCTTCTTGGAGCCCTCGATCTTCAGCTTGTCCCACGCGGCGAACTCGTACTCCGCGAGCATGAACGCCGCCTCCGCCGCCGCCGCCGCCGCCGCCGGATCGGCCGGCTTTCCGCCGTAGCGCTTCTCGAACTCACGCGTGGTCTCCTCGTAGGAGATCCGCGCGGCGCGCTCGTTCTTCAGCGCGACCTGCGCCTTGGCGACCTTCAGCTTCGAGCGCACGACGAGCTCGTTCTGCTTCGGATCGTTGCCGAACTTCCGGATGAACGCGTCGAGCGCGGGGACGAGCTTCTTCCAGTCCTCCTGGCGCTCATAGACGACCGCGGCGTTGTACTGGTTCTTCGGGGCGTCCGGGTCGTTCGGGTAGAGCTCCGCGAACCGCTGGAAGGTCTTCGCGCCCTCGTCGTACCGCTGCAGGCCGACGAGGAGGCCGGCGAGGTTGTTGATCGCGTTCGCGCGATCCGTCGACTTCGGGTAGTCCTTCACGAGCTGGCCGTAGCGCGTGACCGCCTTGTCGAAGTCGTACGACTTGCGGGCGTTCTCGGCGACGCGGAAGAGCGCGGCGTCGGCGAAGTCGCTCTTCGGGTAGTCGTTGATGATCCGCTCGTAGGTCTTCATCGCCGAGTCGAAGCGCTCGGTGTTCTCGAAGCAGACCGCGGCGTTGTTGAGCGCCTTGTCCGCGAATTCGTGATCCGGCTTCTCCTGCACGAGGCGCAGGTACTCGGTGCCGGCCTCGTCGTACTTCTTCTCCGCCATCAGCTTGTCGGCCTGCTTGTAGATGGCGCCGAGGCGGAAGGTGTACAGGTTCGCCTTGAGCGTCGGATCCAGCTCCAGATCCTTGCGCTCGAGGAACTTCGCGGTCGCGACCTGGACGTTCACCCAGTCCTTCGTCACGAGGAACGACTCGATGATCAGGTTCGCGGCCGACTGCGAGACCGGATCCTTGGGGAACTTCACGATGACGCCCTCGAGGCGTCGACGTGCCTCCTCGAATTCGTCGTGCGCGAAGTAGAGCTCCGCGGCCTTGAACATGATCGCCGGAGAGTTCTCGTCGGGCGGGACCTTGGCATCGTACAGGTCTGCGGCCTTGATGAAGCGGTCGAGCGAGGGATCGAGCGCCTGCGGCGTCACCGCCTGGCCGTCCGGGCGATCCTTGCTCAGCCGGACCGGCGGCACCTTGAGCTTGCCCTCCGCGACCTCGCGCTCCATCTGCTTCTGGTACGAGAGCACCGAGGCGAAGGCTGCGTCGGCCAGATACTTGGTCTCGCCCTCGAGGTCGCGGACCCGCTCGTACTGGCGCGCCGCGGCGAGGAACTCCGTCGAGTTGTAGAGACATTCGGCCCAGTAGTACGTGAGCTCGTACATCTCCTTGGAGTTCGGGAACTTCGCGAGGTAGTCGCCGTAGGCCTTCGCCGCCGCCTTGTATTCGCGGAAGGCGTCGAGCAGCTTGCCGTCCTTCTTGAACTGCTGCGCCTGCTGGTGATGGAAGATCGCCGCGACCTTGAGCGCCTGCTCCGTGAGCTCGCCGGCCGCCGCGATCACCTCCGAGTCGTCCTTGTTCTTCTCGTGCCACGCGGTCCCGACGTCGTAGAGGGCGACGAGCTTCTCGCGCTCCTTCGTCTCGTCCTCGAAGAGCCGCTCGCGCGAGAGCGCCGCGACGATCTTGGCCTGCACCTGCGGCGCCTCGGGGTTCGTCGGGTCCTTCGTCAGGAAGAGGCGATAGGCCTCGACCGAGGTGGGATAGCCGCGGTCGTCCTTGCGCTGGATGTCATACAGAATGTCGCCGATCTGCCGGTAGAGCTCGGGCTCCCACGGCCGTGAGCCGTTGGCCTTGAACCAGCCTTCGGCCTTCGCGATCGATCCCCACTTCTCGTCCGTGAACGAGATCGCGGTGTACTGCATCGACTCCTTGCGCAGATCCCCGCCGACCGAGTCGTCGCCCTTCTTCTTCGACTCCGCGTCGTAGAAGTCGATCACACGCACGAATTCGCGGACCGCGGCGTCGTACTCGTCGAGCCGGTAGTAGGTCCACCCGAGCTTGTAGACGGCCTCGTCGTAGAGCGCGTGCTCCGGATACGAGAGCATCTTTCCATAGGCCTCGGCGGCCTTGCGGAGGTTCTCCGTCGCGTCGCCCGTCTCGGCCTCGAACCAGTACTCGCCCATCCGGACCCACGCCTCGGGCACGAAGCGGCTCGACGGGAAGCGGTCGATCAGCGCGAGATACATCTCGCGGGACTTCTCCGGATCGTCCTGCTGCTCATACGAATAGGCGAGGAGGTAGAGCGAGGCGTCGATCAGCTTGTAGTCGGGCCAGTCGCGGATGAGGCGCTCGTAGAGGCCGATCGAAGGGCGGAAGTCCGCGCGCGGCGCCTCTCCGGCGTCCTTGATCGCGCCGCCCTCGACCTGCTTGAGCCGATCCTCGAACGCGGCCATCGCGACGACCGACTCGTCCTTGCTCCGCTCGTAGTACAGCTCTGCGAGTCGGAACATCGCGTCGGGCGTGTAGCCGACGTCGGCCGGATACCGCTGCAGGAACTCCTCGAACATCGCGATCGCGTCGAGGCGCTCCTTGCGCTCCTCCTGCTCGAGCTTGCCGAGCAGGCGCTCGTAGTTCTCCGCGAGCTGCGCGCGCTTCTGGCCGTACCGCTTCTCGATGAGCGCCTGCACCTCCTTGCGGAAGAGCTTGGACTCCTCGTCGTAGGCCTCCATCGACTCGACGAGCGCGCGGACCTCGGCGTCTTCGACGGCGTCGCGCCCTCGCAGGCGGGTCTTCTCTTCGAGCTCGGCTGCTGCGTCGGCGGGCGCTGCTGCGTCGGCGGGCGCGGCTGCTTCGGCGGGCGGCGGCGGTGGCGGCGCGGCCCCGGCGGCCGGCACGGCGAGCGCGAGACAGAGCAGCAGCGGGAGCGCGTGACGCATCACGGCTCCTCCGTCAGCACGTCTTTGAACTCGTCGTCGAGCGACTTGAGATCCCGGTCCTTCTCCTGCGCCAGCTTCTGGATCTGATCCGACTTGTCCCGCTTCCGGGTCCAGGCGACGTCGATGAGCCCGACGTCCGCCTTGAGCACCACCGTGTAGAAAGTTTTGCGAACACGCCGGAACGACTCGAACGCGATGCGCCCGACGAGATCCTGCGCGCTCGCGCTCACCGTCGTCGCCTCACCGTCATATCGATCCAGCAGGCCCGCCTCCGCGACGACCGCCGCGCGGATCTCGGAGGCGCGCGCGTCGGCGAGCGCCCGGATCTTCTTCTTGCTGCCCGTCACGCGACCCCGCGCCTCGTCGAGCTGGGCGCGCGCCTTGTCGAGGCGCGACAGCAGCGGCGAGCTCATGCCGGCCCGCGCCTGCGTCGCCAGCTCGCGCTCGCGCTGCAGCAGCGCGCCGTACCGCGCACGCAGCTCCTCTTC
>CAYHCR010000042.1:0-11063 GCA_964354895.1 uncultured Myxococcales bacterium
CGGCACGTTCCGGCCCCACGGCGACGGCGCGCCACGACGAACGCTCGGCATGCACGCCTCGCCGCTCGGCCCCGTGTACGGGTACGCCGCCTCGCCGATCTTCGGCTGCCGCGCGTCCTCGAAGCGCCCTCCCCTCGAGATCGAGAGCACGTCGAGCCCGGCTGCGCAGAGCTGCGCGGAAGCATCGCAGGCGTCTGGCAGCGTGCTGCCGCCCTCGATCGCCTCGTCGCCGAGGATCCTCGCGCCGATCGCGATGGACGGGCCGACCGCCTCGCGCACGGCCCGCAGCACGGCGAGCGGCAGGCGCACCCGGCCCTCCGCCGATCCGCCCCAGCCGTCGGCGCGGACGTTCGTGCGGGAGAGGAACGAGGCCATCGTGTAGGCGTGCGCGTAGTGCAGCTCCACCCCGTCGAAGCCCGCGGCCGCCGCGCGCCTCGCCGCCGCCGCGAAGAGCCCGGGCAGCACCGCCGGCAGCGCCGCGACGTGCGGGAGGTGCGTGTCGGAGACCTCCTCCCGGTGGCCGAACCGCAGGTCGCGCAGCTGCCGGGACGTGAGCACCGCCTCGTGCAGCTCTGCCGGACCGTGCAGCAGCGCGGCCCGCAGGCCGGCGTCGTCGGCCGGGCCGACCGCGGCCTCGAAGCGCGCCCGCAGCGCCTCCTCCACGACGAGGTGCCGACCGAAGTAGACCTCCGGCGTCGGCCGCCGGCGGATCGACAGAAAGTCGATCAACTGGACGAACAGCCGCGTCTCGCCGCCGCTCGCGCGCCGCACGGTCTCCACCAGCCGCGTGAGCCCCGGGACGAAGCGATCGTCGCCGATGCGCAGCAGCGGGCCGCTCGGCACGTCTCGGATCCCGGTCGCCTCGACCACCAGCACCCCGGGCCGGCCCCGCGCGAACCGCTCGTACCAGGCGAGCACCGCCTCGGTGACGCAGCCGTCGTCCGACGCCCGCCACGGCACCATCGCCGGGACCCAGGTGCGCCGGCGCGCCGTGATCGGCCCGAGCGCGACCTTCGAGAACCACGCGAGCGCCGCCGCCTCCTCCGCCGTGGGCCAGCGCTCGACCGGCAGCAGCGCAGCTTCCCGGGGATCGACGCGGGCCGTCGTCACGTGCGCCCTCGCGCCCGCATCCACATCACCGCGACGGAGCAGCCGACCGCCACGCCGAAGAGCGGCAGCGCCAGCCAGAAGCGGCCGCGGAGCGCCTGGATCACGGAGATCAGCAGCAGCACGCCCCCGACCGCGCGGAGGAGGTAGCTCGCGCCGGGCCCCAGCGAGATCCGGATCGCCGGGCCGTCCTCGTCGGCGGTCGTCTGCTGCGCCTCGAGCGACTCCTTGAGCCGCGTCGGCGAAGCGTCCGCGAGCGCCTGCCGTTGCGAGGCGGCGAGCGCCTGCAGCTCGTCGGCGCGCCCGCGCTCCTGCGCCGACCGCTCCTGCGCGAAGGCCTGCAGGAAGGCCCGCTGCTCCGCGCTCGTGAGATCGGCGCCGCAGTGGGCGCACTCCCGCGCGCTGCGATGCCCATCGACGTCGCAGACAGCACAGCGCACGAACGGGAGCCCGAAGGTCGAGTCGTCGTCGCCGGCGAGCGGCGTGTTGGCGGCGTCGAGCGGCGCGCCGGTCGCGTCCTCGAGCGCTCGAAAGCGATCGAACGTGCCCTTCGACTCGGACATGTGGTCGATCGAAGCACGCCGGGGCCCGAGCCCCAACCCCTTTTCGGCCCGGGTCCGGGGGCGCCCCTCGTCGAAGGCGCGGCTCGAAAGCTACGATGCCCGTCAGCCTCCATGGACCTCCGCAGAGCCATCCGTTTCCCCGTACGCTGGCCGGTCACGATCCGACTCTCTCCGTCGGCCTACGTGACCGCCGAGGCGCGCGACGTCGGCCCGGACGGCCTCGGCCTCGAGCTCCGGGAGCGGACCTCTCTGCCGCCGAACGTGATGCTCATGCTCGGCACCTCGCTGGGGCCGATCCTCGGCGTCGCGAAGCTCAAGTGGGAGCGGCCGATCTGGCACGAGGGCGCGGTCTCGCGCGCAGGCTTCTGGTTCGAGCCGCACGCGGGCTTCTCGAGCGTGCGCTACGAGCTCGCGCTGCAGGCGCTCGCTCGAGGCGAGGCCGTGCCGCCGCAGACGCCGCCGGGCCGCGACGACGAGGGCTGACGCTCGCTCCGAGCGCGACTCGATCGCAGCTCAGGTCCGGCAGAAGGCGTCGATCGCGTCCCGATAGAGCGCCACCGCCCGCTCGAGCGCCGCCTGCGGCACGTACTCGCCGGTCTTGTGCGCCACGCGGATGTCGCCCGGGCCGCAGACGCAACCCTGCGCGCCGAGCGCGGTCAGGTACGGCAGCTCCGTCCCGAACGGGATCGTCTGCGCGCCGTGGCCCGTCGCCGCCTCGAGCCACTTCACGATCGGCGCGTCCTTCGGGGTGATCACGCCGTCGTCCTCGCGGTGCACGGTGAAGGTCGCGTGAAAGCCCGGCGCCTCCGCGCGCAGCGCCGCGAGCTCTCGCTCGACGAGCCGCGCGACGCGACCGGCGTCCCGGCCCGGCACCGGCCGCCACTCGAGCGGGAAGCGGCAGAGGCCTGGGATGATGTTGCGCGCCTTGCCGCCCTCGATCAGCCCGACGTTCAGCGTCGTCCAGGGCGGATCGAAGGTCTCGTCCCGATCTCCCTCCAGCTCCGCCTGCAGCAGTCGGATCCGCTCGAGCAGCCGCGCAGCGTCCAGGATCGCGTTGCGCCCGACGTGCGGGTAGGCGCTGTGCCCCTCCTGGCCGTGCACCTCGATCTCGCCGAGCCAGTAGCCCTTGTGCGCGCGGATCGGGACGAGCTCCGTCGGCTCGCCGACGATCGCGTGCGCAGGCCGCACGAGCCCGGCGTCCGCGAGGTGCTTGGCGCCGACGCAGCCGACCTCTTCGTCGGCCGTGAAGATCAGCAGCAGCGGCCTCTTCAGCGTGGAGAGCTCGACGCCCTCGGTCGCGACGAGCACCGCCGCGACGAAGGCCTTCGTGTCCGCCGAGCCCCGGCCGTAGAGCCGTCCTTCCTTCTCCGTCAGCCGCAGCGCGTCCCGCCACGCCGGATCGTACGGCACGGTGTCGGTGTGACCCACGAAGGCGAGTCCCCCGGCGCCTGTCCCGGAGGGATCGGGCCCGCCGATCGCGATGAGGTTGTGCTTCTCGACGCCCCGCGCGTCCGTGTAGCTCTGCAGCTGCGTGCGGAAGCCGCGGCCCGCGAGCTCGCGCTGCAGCGGCTCGACGAACGGCGCGTTCGTCCGGCTCGAGACCGTGTCGAGCGCGACGAGCTCCTCCAGCCGACGGACGACCTCCTCCACGCCGTCACCCTCCCCACAGCCGCTGCTGCACGGCCTGCAGACCTGTCCGCGCCGCGTCCCAGCCGGCGTGACGACGATCCTCGACGATGCGCCGGCCCTTCGCCCAGACGTCGGTCACCGCCGTGCGCTCCGCCCCGAAGACGATCCCCGCGAGCGTCGCGTCGCCCACCGCGCCCGCGAGCGACGGATCGTGCAGATCGAACGCGACGAGATCCGCGCGCAGGCCCTTGAGGATCCGGCCCGTGCTCTCCCGCAGCGAGCGCGCGCCGCCCGCCGTCGCGATCTCCAGCAGCCGCGCCGCCGGCCCCGACGCGCCCGGCTCGCCGCCGTCCCGCCCGATCACCGCGCGGGTCAAGCTCTGCAGCCGAAGGTGGTACTCCAGCTGCCGCACGTCCTCGAGCGGCGCGATCTGCGCCTGCGAGTCGGTCCCGATCGCGAGGAAGGCGCCGGCGTCCAGCAGCGCGCGCGCCGGCACGATCCCGTCCCCGAGGTTGCGCGCCGTCGTCGGGCACGCCGCGATCGTCGCGCCGCACCGCCCCGCGATGAGCCACTCCTCCTGCGTGAGGTGCACCCCGTGGATCCCCGTGAAGCGATCGGAGACGAGGCCGAGCGTGGCGAGGAAGGAGAGCGGCGTGCGGCCGTGCTCATCCTTGCACTCCTGTACTTCTCTGGGCTGCTCCGACACGTGCAGGTGCAGCGGCAGCATGCGCTGGTTCGCGTAGGCGCCGAGCGTCACGAGCCAGTCTCGCGGGCAGGCGCGGACGGAGTGCGGCGCGACGCCCACTCGGACACCTTTGCGCTGCAGGCGCTCGATCGCGCGCAGCGCGGTGTCCGGCGCCGGATCGACGAAGCGGGCCTGCCGCGGCTCGGCCGGCCTGCGAAAGCCGCCCCGCGCGTACGAGACCCGAAGCAGCACGAGGTTCAACCCCGCGCGCCGCGCCGCCTCCACGATCCGCCACGCGAGCTCGTCCGGATCTGCATAGCTCTCGCCGCCCGGCGCGTGATGCAGGTAGTGAAACTCGCCGACCGTCGTGATCCCAGCGAGCGCCATCTCGACGAAGCACGCGCAGGCGAGCGCCTCCACGTCCGCTGGTTCGAGCGCCTCGGCGGCCGCGTACATCTGCGTACGCCACGTCCAGAAGTCGTCCTGCGCCTGTCCGTCCTGCCGGAACTCGATGCGGCCGCGGCTCGCGCGCTGGAACGAGTGGCTGTGCGCATTGACGAAGCCCGGCACCAGCACCCGGTTCCGCAGACGCGTCACGCGCGCGCCCTCCGGGGGCGTGCCAACGCCGCCGATCGTGCCCTCCGGCGTCAACGCGACGGCGGGGCCCTCCTGCAGCGCGCCGTCGATGAAGAGCGAGTCCGCGAGCAGCCACTCCACCGTCACACCTCGAGGCCGAGCCCGAGCAGGGCCGCGGCCAGCAGGGCGAGCAGCACGGCGACGAGCGCCTCGCCTGCGATGAGTCCCGACGCGAAGGGCGTCCCGAACGCCGCCGCGCGGGCCGGATCCTGCCGTTTCCAGAGCGACTGCGCGACCCCTCCGATCACCATGGGGAGCACGTAGACGGCCGGGACCAGCATGCCGATCCCGACGCCCGTGGGCGACGGCAACCAACGGGCCCAGCGCGTCTCGAGGACCGCGAGCAGGACCCCTGCCCCGACGCCGACGAGCAGCGCCGTCCCTGCGTAGGGCGGCAGCTGATCGAGGCCTTTGGAGAGCAGCTCTGCGAAGCCCGCCCACTTCACGCTGATCGGAGAGCTGAGCTCCGGCTGCAGGATCGTCCCGTCCGCGAGCGTGCGCGGCACGACGCCGTAGCGATCGCGGAGCACCGGGTAGATCCACGCCACCGCGGCCGAGCCCACCGGCACGGCGAAGAGCTGCAGGATCGTGAGGTTCCGGTTGGAGGAGCCGACGATCTGCCCGCTCTTGTAGTCCTGCATCAGGTGCTCGCCGTTCGCCGCGACGGTGCCGCTCATGCCGCTCGCGACCATGTTCGTCGCGACGTGACCGGGCACGAGCAGCGCGAAGAGCGCCTGCATCATGTTCGCCATCGCGGAGATCGGCGCCCAGTTCGTCTCGCCCAGCACGCGCGTGCCGACGAGCATGAGCGGCACCGACAGCACCAGCGAGACCAGCGTCACCCAGACCGGCATCCCGAGCGAGACGTACTGCACGACGCAGAGCGCGGCGGAGAGCACGACGAGGCCGATGCCCACCCACTTGATCGGAAAGTCCGTCGCCGTCCCGGAGAGCTCGACGTGGCGCAGCGCCGTGAAGCTCCGCAACACGACGCGCCCCTTGAGCGCGAGCGACGCGAGCCCGCCGGCGACGAGCATCCCGGTCGCCGGCCACATGATCCAGCGCGTCACCTCGGGGAACGTCGCGCTCTTCACGGCGCCCCACTCGACCAGCAGCGGCGGGAGCAGGATCCAGGAGATCAGCAGCCCGAGCCCCATCGAAAGCGCGACGCGCAGGCCGAGCAGCAGCCCCGAGCCGAGCGAGAGCAGGGAGAACCCCAAGCCCACCTTGAGGTCCTTGCCCCCGGGACCGAGCCAGAGGTGCTCCGGGACCGAGAGGCGCGCCACGGAGGCGCCGTCGTGGCCGAGCGCGGTGAGCAGCTTTGCCAGCTTGCCGGGCCCCTGCTGCAGCAGCGTCAGCCCCCCGGAGGCGAGCATGCCGAGGCCCAGCGCGAGCGAGCGGCTCCACGCCTTGGTGCCGTCCTCGAGCACGAGCAGCGTCTCGCCGGCCGCGACGCCGTCGGGGAAGGCGAGCTTCTCGTCGTCGATGTAGTGCTTGCGCATCGGCACGGCGAGCAGCACGCCGATCAGCCCGGCGACCGTCAGCCAGAGGAAGGTCTGCACCTCATCGAGGTGGATCGAGAAGCCGAGCTCCGGGCGCGCGTTGAGCAGATCGAACGCGGCGAGCAGCACGCACATGAAGCCCTGCTGGCCGGCCGTCGTGCCCGCGGTCTGCACGAGGTTGTTCTCGAGCCGGTTGCCGGCGTGTCCCGTGACGAAGCCGACCGCCGAGAGCGCCAGGTAGCCGAAGAACGCGCTCACGACGCTGATGTTCGGGCCGAAGCCGAGCTTGAGCACGATCAGCGGATACGAGGCGCCGATCACCGCGGCGACGGCGAGCGCGACCACGAACGCCCGCAGCGTCAGCTCGCCGCCAGCCGGGACGGGACGCCGTGCAGCGCTGCCGATGATCGGGAGCGTCGGACCGCTCGTCAGGCGACCCTCGTCACTTCGGCACGGCCTTGAGGATCGCCTTGCCGCCCTTGATCACGACCTTGAAGTCGATCGCCTTCGCCTTGTGCTTGTCGAGCAGCCCCGGCATCTGCTTGCGGAGCGTCGAGGCGAGCGTGTCGTAGGTGAGCCCCTGCGTGCTCTCCTTGCAGTGCCGCTTCGCCATCACGTAGGCGTCGAAGATCGCCTTGACCTTGTCGTCGGTCAGGCCGCCCGATCCCGTGCGCGGCGCCTGCGCAGGCATGCCGGCCGGCCGCGGCGCTCCCACGGCGGGGGCAGCAGCCACAGCGGGCTTCACGGCGACGGCGCCCGGGTTCGTCGCGGGCGGACCGGCGACGGGCCTCGCCTGGGCGGGCGCGACCGCCAGCGCGGGCGAGGTGATCGGTGCCGCGGCGATCGGCGCACGCACGGGCGCGACCGGCGGCGGCTCGGGCTCCTCCTCGAAGCCCGGATCCTCCGCGATGTCGAAGTCGTCCGCGCTCTTCTTCACCTTCTCGGTGAGCTCGGCGAGCTTCTTCGCGTTGAGCTCGGCCTCGGCCTGCTCGTTCTTGTGGTCCTTCTTGTGCAGCTTCGCCTTGAAGACGTCCCGACGGTAGGTGCCGTCCTCGATCTCCTGCACGGTGCGCAGCCACATCCGCTCGTACGAGAGGTAGCGGTTGTGCATCGTCGCGGTGCGGAACTTCACGGCCGCGTTGCGGATGAAGCTCGACTTGAAGCGGATGATCTCCTTTCGGAGGAGATCCCGCTCGCGGTTCGGCTCCTGCCGCACGAGCCCGAGGAAGTAGTGCTCGTAGTGGACGCGCAGGACCTCGATCGCCTCCTCGAAGTCCTTGCAGCGCGCCATCTGCTGCTCGGGCGACTCGCTCGCGGTGCCCTTCTCGAGCTTCTTGCGCGCGTCGGTCGACCGTTCGTTGCTGAAGCCGGCCTGGGCGAGCTTGGAGCCCTTGCCCGACCCCACGGCCGCCGCGATGGAACCTGCCCCGCCTGCTTTGATCGGACCGGCCATGTGGCAGGGATTCTACACGGCGCGGGGGCGGGCGCGAAGCGCAAGAGGCGTCGCCTCCGCTACGGGACGCGACGCCTCCGGGGACCTGCCCTGCCCTCCGGGTCAGCGACGCCGGGCGAGCGACATCCGGGCCGCCGCCCGCTTGACACGGGCCCGCTCGATCGAGGCCGTCTCTGCCTCGCTCTTGAGCACGTTGAGCTTCTCGATGGCGTCGGCGAAGGCCTTCTCCGCCCGCGGCAGATCGATATCACCGGCCGCTTCGGCGCTCTCCGCCAGCACGATCACCTTGTCCGCGGCGACCTCCACGAAGCCGCCGCCCACGAAGACGTGCTGCTCCTTGCCGGCCTGCCAGTAGGTGAGCGTGCCCGGCTCCATCGCCGCGAGGAACGGGGTGTGTCCGGGCAACACGCCGAAGAGGCCGTCGGCCCCCGGCGCGCGGACCGAGTCCACGTCGACCGAGAGGACGCGCTTCCCCGGCGTGACGATGTCGAGCTTGAGCCCCACGCTTCACCTCAGGCGGACGCGAGCTTCTTCGCGTTCTCGTAGACCTCTTCGATGCCGCCGCAGAGGTAGAAGGCCTGCTCCGGGATGTCGTCGCACTTGCCTTCCAGGATGTCCGTGAAGCCCCGGATGGTGTCTTCGACCTTCACGTACTTTCCTTCGCGACCGGTGAACTGTGCGGCGACGAAGAACGGCTGAGACAGGAACCGCTGGATCTTGCGGGCGCGCGCCACGACGAGCTTGTCTTCGTCGGAGAGCTCATCCATGCCGAGGATGGAGATGATGTCCTTGAGATCCTTGTAGCGCTGCAGCGTGTTCTGGACGGCGCGCGCGCAGGCGTAGTGCTCCTTGCCGAGCACGTTGGGATCGAGGATGCGGCTGGTGGAGTCGAGCGGATCGACCGCCGGATAAATACCGAGCTCGGCGATCGCGCGGCTGAGCACCGTCGTCGCGTCGAGGTGGGCGAAGGTCGTCGCGGGCGCGGGATCCGTGAGGTCGTCGGCGGGCACGTAGATCGCCTGCACCGACGTGATGGCGCCCTTCGTCGTCGACGTGATGCGCTCCTGCAGCGAGCCCATCTCGTTGGCGAGCGTCGGCTGGTAGCCGACGGCGGAAGGGATGCGGCCGAGGAGCGCCGACACCTCGGAGCCCGCCTGCGTGAAGCGGAAGATGTTGTCGATGAAGAACAGCACGTCCTGCCCGCGCTCATCGCGGAAGAACTCCGCGACCGTCAGCGCCGACAGCGCCACGCGCGCGCGGGCGCCCGGCGGCTCGTTCATCTGCCCGAAGACGAGCGCGCACTTGGACAGAACCGAGTTCCCGTCCTGCAGCTTCGACTCGTTCATCTCGTGCCAGAGGTCGTTGCCCTCGCGCGTCCGCTCGCCGACGCCGCCGAACACCGACACACCGCCGTGCTGCTTGGCGATGTTGTTGATGAGCTCCTGGATCAAGACGGTCTTGCCGACGCCGGCGCCTCCGAAGAGGCCGATCTTCCCACCGCGCTGATAGGGCGCGAGCAAGTCGACGACCTTGATGCCCGTCTCGAACATCTGGATCGACGGATCCTGATCGACGAGCGCCGGGGCCTGCTTGTGAATCGGATCGAGCCGCACCGACTTGACCGGGCCCATGTCGTCCACGGGCGCCCCGACGACGTTGAGCACGCGGCCGAGTGTGCCCTCGCCGACCGGCATCGCGATCGGCGTGCCCATGCTCTTGACCGGCAGGCCGCGCGTCAGGCCGTCCGTCGAGTCCATCGCGACGGCGCGCAGGACCGAGTCGCCCATGTGGAGCGCGACCTCCAGCGTCAGGTTCCATTCCTCGTTCGAGATCGTCTTGTTCGTGATCTTGAGCGCGGTCAGGATCTTGGGAAGGCTGCCCGCCGGAAACTCGACGTCGACGACCGGCCCGATGACCTGGGTCACGCGTCCCATCGCCGCTTTCGTGTCTGCTGCTGCCATGTCGTCTCGTCCCCTTGCTTTTCTGCGGCTGCCCGCGCGAATGGAAATGTCTGTGTTCGATGTGAATCGGGCCGAGCGCTCAGAGCGCTTCCATGCCGCCGATGATCTCGATGAGCTCTTTGGTGATCGCGGCCTGGCGCGCGCGGTTGTACTGCAGCGTGAGCCGCGAGATGAGGTCCCCGGCGTTCTTGGTCGCCGAGTCCATCGCGCTCATGCGCGCGCCCATCTCGGACGCGACGCTCTCGAGCAGCATCCGCAGGATCTGCACGTTGACGTGCCCGGGCAGGACCGCGTCCATGATCTCGCGCTTGCCGGGCTCGTAGATGAAGTCCGGTCGGAAGATGCCCGACTCGGCCGGCGCCGGCACGACGGGCAGGAGCTGCTCGACCACGACCCGCTGGGTCATCGCCGACTTGAACTCGTTGTAGACCACGTAGAGCGCGTCGAGGCCTTCCTCGGTGAAGCGCCGGATCGCGTGCTCGCCGATCTCGGACGCGCGCTCCTGGTTCGGGTTGATCAAGACGTCGCGGAAGACCGTGTTGATCGGCGCCTCGCGTCGCTTGAAGTACTCGAGCCCGCGCCGCCCGACGATGTCGAGCTCGATCGAGCTGTGCCCCAGCTCGTTCACGCGGATGTAGCGCTCGGCCGTGCGATTGATGTTGCTGTTGAACGCCCCGCACAACCCGCGGTCCGACGTCAGGATCAGCAGCTCGACCTTCTTGGGCTCGCGGTGCTCGAGCAGCGGATGATCCGAGAAGTCCGCGCGCGCCGCCAGCTGCGAGATGATGTCGCGCGTGCGAAACGCATACGGACGCAGCGTCTCGATCGCCTGTTGCGCTTTGCGCAAGCGCGCCGCCGCCACCATCTTCATGGCTTTGGTGATCTTCGCGGTGTTCTTGACCGACCCGATCCGCTTACGAATGGCCTTGAGCTTGGACATCGCTCGTCCTCACTTCGCCTTGATGTCGGACGGCTTGAAGACCCCGTTGAACTCTTTGATGAGCGCGACGAGCTTGGCGCGAATGTCGGTCGTCAGGTCGGCGACCCGCTTGACCTCGGCCAGGAACTCCGCGTGCCGCGAGCGCGCGAAGTCGAGGAGCTCCAGCTCCCAGCGCTTCATGTCCTTGACCGTGATGTCCATGATGAACGCTTCCGGGGCGGTTCCGGCGAAGATGACCAGCGCCATCTCTTCCATCGACAGCGGCTGGTACTGCCCCTGCTTGAGCAGCTCGACGAGCCGCTCGCCCTTGGCCAGCTGACGCTGCGTCGCCGCGTCCAGATCGCTCGCGAACTGCGCGAAGGCGGCCACGTCGCGGTACTGCGCCAGATCGAGCTTCAGCGAGCCTGCGACCTTCTTCATGATCTTGGTCTGCGCCGCGCCACCGACGCGCGAAACCGAGATACCGACGTTCATCGCGGGCCGCACGCCCTGATAGAAGAGGTCCGACTCGAGGAAAATCTGCCCGTCCGTAATCGAGATGACGTTCGTCGGGATGTACGCCGACACGTCGCCGGCCTGCGTCTCGA
>CAYHCR010000043.1:0-11063 GCA_964354895.1 uncultured Myxococcales bacterium
TCCGCTCCGCTGGGTCCGCACGCTCCGGTTGGCCAAGGCGGCCGGCGACGAGGCGCTCGTCTCGATCTCCGCGATCGCGGGCCCCGCGCCCGACGGCTGCGTCCCGGCGGGCGACGAGGGGCTCTTCGGCGCAGGGGTCGAGCCGGCGCCCCGGTACCACGCCGCGATCGAGGCGACCGACGGCGCGTTCGGCTCGCTGTGCGAGGACTTCGTGCCGGCGCTCGAGGGCGTGGTCAGCTCGGTGCGGAGCCTGCGGCGGAGCTTTCCGCTCTCGTCGGCGCCGATCGCCGAGCGCCTCGTCGTGCGCGTCTGCCCGCCGGGCCGCGTGACGTGCGGTCCCGAAGGGATCGTCGGGCCGGGCGCCTATTCGTGGGACCCGCGCGAGAACACCGTCCGCTTCCTGGCCGCGACCGTCCCGCCGCCTGCGAGCACCGTACGGCTCGAATACCCGCTCGCGAGGGCCCCGTGATCGCCCGCCGCGTCGCGCCGCTCGTGCTGCTGCTCGCGCTCGCCTGCGGCCGCGCCACGCCCACCATCCGCTGCCCCGAGGGCACGGTCGAGGTCGACGGCCGCTGCGCGTGCGTCGCGGACGAGGCCTGCCCCGTCGGACACCTCTGCGCCGCCGGCGTCTGCGTCTGCCGCTCCGATCTCTGCTGCCCCTTCGGCCACGCGTGGGACGACACGCGCGAGGTGTGCGCCTGCGTCGACGGGGCCTGCTGCCCGGTGGGCCACGAGTGGGACGCTCGCCTGCAGAGCTGCGTCTGCACGGAGGCGGCCTGCTGCCCCGACGGCTGGCGGTTTCACGAGCCGTTCGGCGAATGTCTCTGCGACTCCGATCGCTGCTGTCCGCTCGGCACGCGCTTCTCCGCCGAGCGCCGCGCCTGCATCTGCGCCGAGGGCGACTGCTGCCCCGCCGAGCACGCCTTCGATCCGATCGAGCTCGACTGCCGCTGCGACGCCGACGGCTGCTGCCCCGCCGCGCACCGCTTCTCCCCGGAGCTCGACGCCTGCGTCTGCGACGGGGCCGGCTGCTGTCCGGCGGGCTTCGTGCGGGACGAAGAAGGACAGCGCTGCGTCTGCGACTCCGACGGCGCCTGTCCCGCCTTCACGCGCTGCGACGACGCGAGCGGCCGCTGCCTCTGCACCAGCGACGCGGCCTGCGGCGACGACGCGTTCTGCAACGGACAGGGCTTCTGCCAGGCGCTGCGCGGCTGCGAGCTCAACGCCGACTGCCCGCCGGACGCGATGTGCGACGCGGCCGCCGCCCGCTGCGTGCGGGGCGTCTCCTGCACGAGCCAGCTGCACTGCCCGATCGGCGCGCGCTGCGCGGCCGGCGCCTGCGTGGCCGGCTGCCTCGACGACGTCGGCTGTCCGATCGGACAGCTCTGCCGAGACGGGGCCTGCGCGCCGGGCTGCCGCGTGAGCAGCGACTGCGCGGAGGGGCTCGCCTGCCGCGGCGATCGTTGCGTGGCGCCCGCCGGCGACGACTGCGTGGGCTGCGTCGACGGCTTCGGGTGCGAGGCGGGCTCCGCCTGCCTGTCGTTCGTCTCCGAGGGGAGCTTCGAGAGCTTCTGCGCGACCGAGTGCGCAGGCGACGAGGACTGTCCGAGTGGCTTTGACTGCGGCGGGATCCTCTACCAGTGCGATCCGCTCAGCGGCTGCTTCGACGACGCGCGCTGCATCGAGTACGACGTCGTCAACGAGCCGGAGCCCTACTGGTTCTGCACCGCGGAGGGCGAGACGGTGCCTCGCGAGTACGAGCAGCGCTGCGCCCCCAAGAGCGGCTTCTGCGCGCCCTGACGGGTCGTGCGCGCTAGCGCTCGAAGCGGACCACGTACGTCCGGCCGTCCTCGCACGAGAACGTCGCCCGACGGTCCGACTGGACCGCAAAGCTTCCGACGCGGCGACCCTCGAGGTGCGCCGCCGGGCGACGACCCCGATCTGCTTCGCGAAGGAAGCCCTCGAGCCGGCCGCCGTCGCACGCCATCGAGCCACCGTCGGTGAGGTACGGCGCGGTCTCGCCGCCCAACGTCCAGCAGGCCGCGCACGCGTCACACGTGGCCGCGCCGAGCGTGAGCAGCCCCATCACGATCGCGGTCAGGAGCCCGTTCTCGGTCGACTCGTCGCAGGCGACGAGCGCGGGCAGCAGCCCGAAGATCAGGGCTCGTCGAGGCGGAGCGGAGCGCAAGCGACCTCCCGGCGGACGCAGGAACGTGGGGAGCCGAGCACCGCGCGGGCCGCGTCGCAACCGATGCGTGCATGCCGTCCTCGCCCCGGCGTGGCATCCGTGGAAGGCTCGGGAGCTTGATGGGGGAGACCTCGGAATTCGTCCTGGCGCTCGCCGAGGACCTCTCGGCGGTCGCCGAGACGGACGTCGACCCGTCGATCGAGCGCGCCCTGCTGCGCCTCGGCCGGCTCGTCGGCGCCGATCGTGCGTACCTCTTCCTGCTGTCGGCTGATGGCGCCACCGTGAGCAACACCCACGAGTGGTGCGCCGTCGGCGTGGCGCCCGCCGCCGCGATGCTCCAGCACGTGCCGCGCGAGCGGTTCCCGTGGGCGTTCGGCGTGCTCTCGGGCCGCGACGAGCTCGTCGTCCCGCTCGTCTCGGAGGCGCCGGCGAGCCCCGAGCGCGAGGAGTGGACGCGAGAGGGCATCGAGTCGCTCTTCTGCGCGCCGCTCGTCGTGCACAACCGGATCGTCGGCTTCCTCGGCTGCGACTGGGTGGGCCGCGCCGATCCGCTGCTCGAGGAGACGCGCCACGCGGTCCGGATCGCGCGCGCGCTCGTCGCCGGCGCCGTCTCGCGACGGGCGGCCTTCGCGCGCCTCACGCGGCGGCGCGAGGCCGATGAGCTGCTGTTGCGGATCTCGACGCGGCTGCTCGCGGTGCGCGCCGAGGCCCTCAAGCCGGCGCTGCAACGCGCGCTCGTCGAGCTGGTGGGATACCTCGGGCTCGAGTCGGGGCTCGTCGCAGAGGTCGGGGCCGACGGCCGGATCCAGGTCCTGCAACAGGTCCGCTCGCCGCCGCTTCCACCCGCGATCCCCGGGCGCTACGAGGCCCTCGCGCCGGTGGACACCGCCGCGCTGCGCAGCGAGCTCCGGGCCGGCCGCTCGCTGGTCGTTCCGTCGCTCGAGCTCGTGCCGCCGCCGCTCGAGCCGATCGTGCGCCTGCTCCGCGTCGAGGGCCTCACGAGCCTCGCGTGCGTGCCGATCCCCGCGCCGGATGGGCCGCAGTCCTTCCTCGGCGTCGCGGGCGCGCGCGGGCCGCGCACCTTTGCGGAGGACGAGCTCTCCCTGCTGCAGCTCACCGCCCAGGCGATCGGCGGACTGCTCGGCCGGCTCGCGGCGGATCGCAACGAGGCAGCGCTGCAGGCGCAGCTGCGCCAGACGCAGAAGCTCGAGGTGATCGGCCAGCTCGCCGGCGGCGTCGCCCACGACGTGAACAACGTGCTGCTGGCGATCACGCTGGCGGCCGAGCTCGCGCGCCTCAACCTCGAGCGCAATCCTGCCCGCGCCCGATCAGCGATCGACGAGCTGCTCCGCGCGGCGGAGCGCGCGAGCGGCCTGACGCGCCAGCTGCTCACCTTCAGCCGTTCGCAGCCTGTCCGCGTCGCTGCGGTCGACCCGGATCAGCACGTCGCAGAGCTGCTCACGATGCTGCGCCGGCTCGTGCGCGCCTCCATCCGCATGGAGTTCACGCCGGGCGCGGAGGGCGCGCGGATCGCCGCGGATCCGTCGCAGCTCTCGCAGGTCCTGCTCAACCTCTGCGTCAACGCGAGCGACGCGATGCCGGACGGGGGCGTGCTGCAGCTGCGGACCCGGCGCGCGACGCTCGGCGCAGATCCGACGCGGCCGCCCTGGCTCGCGCCCGGCGAGGTGGTCGTGCTGGAGGTCGAGGACTCCGGCGTCGGCATTCCAGCAGAGCTGCACGAGCGCGTCTTCGAGCCGTTCTTCACGACGAAGGCGGCCGGCAAGGGCACCGGGCTCGGCCTCGCGACCGTCTGGGGCATCGCGCGGCAGCACGGCGCCTGGGTGCGGTTGCAGAGCGCGCCCGGGCGGGGCTCGATCTTCGAGCTGTGGTGGCCGCTCGGCGTCGCCGGCGCGCAGGTGGGGCCCGCCGTGGGCCCGGCGCTCGGGGCGCGCCGCGGAGGGGGCGAGACGATCCTGATCGCCGAGGACGATCCGCTGGTGCGGGCGTCCCTGGCGGAGCTGCTGGAGGGCGCGGGCTACGTCGTGCGGGCGGCCGCAGACGGCGTCGAGGCGCTCGAGCTCTTCCGGCGGCACGGCGCCGCGCTCGCGATCCTCGACGCGATCATGCCCGGCGCGAGCGGCCTGCAGACGTTCCGGAAGCTCGAGGCGCTGCAGCCGGCGCTGCCGGTCCTCTTCACGAGCGGCTACGCCTCGACCGTCTTCCCGGACGGCTTCTTCGATGACGGGACCCACACGCTGCTCGCGAAGCCCTACGCGGCCGCAGAGCTGCTCGCCGCCGTGGGCGCGAAGCTGCCGAAGGCGGGCTGACCTCAACCCTGCCTGGGCGTGCGCTGCGGGACCGGGGCGATCACGCGCTGCAGCTGCTTGATCGCCGCCGTGCAGAGCTCCACCTCGCGCCGGGTCGGCTGCGCGCGCACCAGCAGGCGACGCAGCTCCGTGAGCACCTTGTCCGGCTGCTGCGGGTTGAGGAAGCCCGCGTCCAGCAGCGTCGCCTTCGCGAAGGACTCGAGGCGGTCGATCTCCTCCCGCGTCGCCGTCGCCGCCACCGCGCGCGGGCCCTGCGGTCGGCGCCCTGCGACGTGGATCTCGTAGGCGAGCAGGGACGCGGACTGCGCGAGGTTGATCGACGGCTGCTCGTCGCCGGTCGGGATGCGGCAGAGCGCGTCGCAGCGGAGGAGATCGTCGTCGACGAGGCCGTGGTTCTCGCTGCCGAAGAGCACGGCGACCGTCTGCCCCTCGGCCGCCCGCTCGTGCAGCGCCGCAGCCGCCTCGCGCGGCGTCAGCGCCGGCAGGCGGCGGATCTTCCGGCTCGAGGTGCCGATCACGAAGGAGAAGGGCGCGACGGCCTCTTCGAGCGTGCGCGCGAGGAAGGCCTTCTCCAGCACGTGCTCGGCCCGCACCGCTGCGCGCGCGTCGAAGTGGTACGTCGCCGGATCGGAGAGCACGAGCCGCGACAAGCCGAAGTTGACCATCGCCCGCGCGACGCCACCGACGTTGTCGGCGATGCGCGCGCGGTGGAGGATGAAGCCTATCTCGCCGCCCATTTCCGGAGCCCTCCCCGCCGTGCTGCGGCTCGTCACCTACAACGTCCGTCATGGATCCGTCGAGGGCGTCGCGGGGCTCGTGCGCGTGCTCGCCGCGCTCTCGCCCGACGTCGTGGCGCTGCAGGAGGTCGATCTCGGCACGAGGCGCTGCGGCGGCGTCGATCAGCCGGCCGCCCTCGCGGCGGCGCTCGGCCTGCACCCGACCTTCTTCGCCGCCTTCGCCTTCGACGGCGGCTCGTACGGCCAGCTCCTGCTCACGCGCGCGGCCCCGCAGCGCGTCGAGCTCGTGCGCCTGCCGGGGCCCTCACGCGCGCCGGAGACGGCAGACGGGATCGAGCCGCGCGTGCTCGGCCTCGCGACGATCGCGCTCCCGGCGGGCGACGCGCTCGTCGCGTGCGCGCACCTCGGGCTCGAGCCGGAGGAGCGGCGTCGGCAGGGCGCGGCGATCGCGGCGGCGCTGCTCGGCCAGCCGCGCGCGATCCTGCTGGCCGATCTGAACGAGGGACCGGGCGGGGCCGCCTATGAGCAGCTCTGCGGGCTCCTGCGAGATCCGCTCGCCGGGCGCCCCGCGCGCGCGAGCTTCCCCGCGGAGCGTCCGCTGCTCGCCGCCGACCACGTGCTGCTCGGCGCGGCGTGGCCGACGGCCGTCGAGGCGCGCGTGATCGACGCGCGCGCGAGCGATCACCGGCCCGTGCTCGTCGTGCTCCCGTGACCGGTTCGGAGGCGTCGCGCCCCGCCCGCCTCTTCGCGTTCGTCTGCGAGCGCTGGCTCACGATCGACGCCCGCTCGCTCGGCCTCTTCCGGCTCGCCTTCGGCGCATTGCTGCTCGTCGATCTGGTCCGCCGTGCGCCGATGTGGGTGGCCTTCCACACCAACGAGGGCCTGCTGCCGAACGCCTTCCTGCTCGAGCGGGGCGGCAGCGCGCACGTCAGCCTCCTGCTCGCGCTCTCGACGCCCGCCCAGGCGTGGCTCGCGTTCGCGGCGCTCGGCGCGGTCTACACGGCGTTCCTCGTCGGCTGGCGCACGCGGCTCTTCCAGCTCCTCGCGTGGATCGGCCTGCTCTCGGTGCACACCCGCGCGATCCTCGTGGAGAACGGCGGCGACGTCGTGATGAACCTCCTCGCGGCCTTCACGCTCTTCCTTCCGCTCGGGCGCCGCTTCTCGCTCGACGCGGTGCGCGCGGGCCCGGAGGCCGCGACGCGCCCGGCGCCGGTCTCGCTCGCCGCCGGCGGGCTGCTCGTGCAGTTCGCCGCGATCTACCTCTTCAACACGCTGCACAAGGGCGGCGCCACGTGGCGCACCGGCACTGCGGTCCATTTCGTCCTCTTCCAGAGCCGCGTCGTGACCTCGCTCGGGGGGCTCGTCGCGCCGCTCGTGACGCCCGCGATCAGCCGGGCGCTCTCCTGGAGCACGCTGCTCGTCGAGGGCGCAGCGCCGCTCCTGCTGCTGACGCCGTGGCGCCGCGTGGAGGCCCGCCGGATCGCGATCGTCGCGCTCTTCGGCCTGCACCTCGGCATCGCGCTGGTGATGAACGTCGGGCTCTTCTCGTTCGCGATGATGATGCTCTACCCGCTGCTGCTGCTGCCGGAGGAGTGGGCGCGGATCGAGGCCACCGGGGCGTGGCAGCGGCTGCACAGCGGCTTCACCCGCGCCGCCACGCGCCTCGTCGGACCGATCGTGCCGAGCCCGCCGCCGTCGGAGGCGCCCCTCGCTCGACGCCTCGCCCAGGCAGGCACGGGCCTGCGGGAGGCCGCGATCGCCGTGGTGCTCGCGAGCTGCGCGCTGCAGCTGCTGCACGAGAACCGCGCGATCCCCACGTGGGCGAGGCCGCCCTATCCGCCGCCGGCGCGCGCGCTCGTCGGCGCCGCGCGGTTGATGCAGGGCTGGAACATGTTTGCGCCGAACGTGCCGCAGCAGGACGGCATGCTCGTCGTCGACGCCCGCACGATCGATGGCCGCCGGGTCGACCCCTTCGCGTGGGCGGCGCTCGGCGAGGGTGGCGCGCCGCGGGAGGAGATCCCCGCGCGGCTGGGGCTCGACCAGCTCTGGCGGAGCTACGCGAGCCGGATCCACGACGAGAAGAACCGCGCGTCGCTCGAGCCGCTCGCGGCCTGGATCACGCGCCATCACGAGCGGACCGGCCGCGCGGAGGATCGGCTCGAGTCGTTCGAGGTGATCTGGCGGACCGACCAGAGCCCACGGCCCGGTCAATCGACGCCGACGAACCGGCAGAGCTTCTCGCTGCTGGCGCGCGGGCGGCCGGCGACGCTCCCGCCGATGCCGAAGCGGCCCGCGACCGAGGCTCGTTCGCACGCCACCGAATGACGTCGGTCAGCCGGCGCCGTCGAGCAGCTGCGTCACGAGCTCGTCCGCGGCCGGGACCTCGATCACGAGCTTCGCGACCCCGTCGCGCGGCGGCAGGACCTGCAACACGCGCCCGCGGCCCGGCAGCGCGAACGTCGTCGCGCCGAACTCGAGGCGGATCGTGAAATCGACCGGCGTGTGGAAGACCGGCGCCGCGCCGGCGATCGAGAGCAGCAGCACGCCCACGCCGAGCTCGTCCCGGATCACGCGCTCGAGATCGTCGATCGACGCGCAGACGACCTCGTGAGCGTGCCTCGACTCGTCGACGGCGGGCGCGACCGCCGACATCAGCTCGACCGGCAGCAGGAGCCGGATCCCCATTCCCTCCGACTCGAGCTGCCGCAGCGCCGGTTCGACCTTGCGCAGCCGCGCGACGACGCCCTCCGCATAGAAGTCCGCGCGGGGCTCGAGCACGTGGAGGTGCAGGCGCGCATCGAGCGGGAAGATCTTCCGGGCCGCCAGGAAGAGCCCGCTGGAGGAGACGTCGAGGACGGTCCCGTGGTGGGCGAGATCGACGTCGCCGAACGCGACCGGGATCCGCTTGCGATGGCGTCGAGACTTGCGTCGGTTCGCGGCCATGCCCCCCCCAGGTCGATCGAAAGTATCGCGGGGCGCCGGCCGGGACAAGCGGCCCGTGCGGATCCCCGCCGGATGGAGAGGGGCGGCGGGCCGCCTCCGGATCCGCTAGGACATCGGGCGACGGTGGCCCGCCAGTCACTGCACGCGCCGCGTGGCCGGCGCCGGAGGTCGCGGATGGATCGGGACGCCTGCCTCGCCGCCCTGCTGCCCCGCACGCTGCGGGAGAGCGCGTTGCCCCTCGGCGTGCTCCGGCGCGGCAAGGTCCGCGACGTCTATGAGCTCGGCGATCGTCTGCTGCTCGTCGCGAGCGACCGGCTCTCCGCCTTCGACGTGATCCTCACGACGATCCCGGGCAAGGGCGAGGTCCTCACCGGGCTCGCCGAATACTGGTTCCGGCAGACCGCGGCGCTCTGCCCCAACCACCTGCTCTCGCGCCCGGATCCCGTCGCGATCCTGGCGCGGCGCTGCCGCCCGCTCGCCGTCGAGGTCGTCGTGCGCGGGCAGCTCACCGGCTCGCTCTGGCGCGACTACCAGGCGGGGCGCGACCCCTACGAGCTGCGGCTGCCGGCGGGGCTCCGCAAGGATCAGGCGTTCGACGCCCCGCGCCTCACGCCGACGACGAAGGCGCTCGTCGGCGCGCACGACGAGCCGCTGCCGGAGCACGCGCTGCTCTCGCGGGGGCTGGTCGCGCCGGCGGTCTGGGCGCAGGTCCGCGCCTACGCGCTCGCGCTCTTCGCCTTCGGCCGCGCGCGCTGTGCGGAGCGGGGGCTGCTGCTCGTCGACACCAAGTACGAATTCGGCCTCGACGACGACGGCACGGTGCGGCTGATCGACGAGCTGCACACGCCCGACAGCTCGCGGTTCTGGGAGCTCTCGGAGTACGAGGCGCGGCTGAACGAGGGCCGCGAGCAGCGCATGCTCGACAAGGAGAACGTCCGGCAGTGGCTCATCCGGGAGCGCGGGTTCTCGGGGCACGGCCCGCCGCCGGAGATCCCCGACGAGATCCGCCTGTCGACCGCGCGCGTCTACGCGGACGCCTTCGAGCGGATCACGGGCGCGGCCTTCGTGCCGGCGGCCGGCGATCCCATCCCCCGCCTCGTCGAGAACCTCCGACGCGCGGGCCTCTCGTGAGCGCGCGACCGCTGTTCGCGCTCGTGCCGATGCTCGCGCTCGGGTCGCCGATCGCGCTCGTGCTGTCGTGCGCCTGCGATACTTCCGCCGCGCCGCCCCCGGCGCTCGCGGCGCTCGAGGCCGAGGGGATGCTGGAGTCGGAGCTCGTCCTGCTGCAGGCGCAGCTCGACGCGCTGCGCCCGCGCCAGGCCTCGAAGACCGAGCTGGAGGATTTTGTCGCGGCGGAGAAGCGCCTCGAGAAGGCGCCCTCCTTCGGCGGGGCGGTCGTGTGGTCCGCGATCGCGCCGCCGGTGCTCCAGAGCCTCTTCCGCGCGGCGGGCGAAGACGTGAAGGCCGCCGTCGCGGGGACGACCGAGCCGCCCGAGGCCGCAGCGCTGCCCTTCTCGGTGAAGGTGACGCCCGCGGCCGCCGCGCTCCCGCTCGCGCGCCGCCTCGCCGACGAGACGGGCTCGCGCCCCACGGCGCTGATCACGCGGATCGACGGCACGCTCGGCCTCGTCGAGGGGCGCTTCCCGCTCGATCCGCTGCCGGTCCCGCCCGATCCCCCACGCCCGCCGGCCCCGAAGCGGGCGGTGCCCTCCGAGACGGCGCGCGGGCCCGCGCTCGCGGCGGAGGTCGACGCGCTGCGGGCCGAGCTCGCGGGGCTGACGCTCGGCGCCGCGCGGGCGGAGGCGAACCGCGCGCGCGTCGTCGAGTACGACCGGCGCGTGGCGCTCTTCCAGGCGGTCGGCGACAGGCGGGAGTCGCAGCGCGTCCTGCTCGCGGCCGCGGCGGGTCTCCCGGTCAAGGCGGGCCACTTCGCGCCGGACGACCTCGCGCTGGTGCTCGAGCTCGGCTCACCCGCCGCTGCGACGCGGGCGCTTCGGACGCTGCCGCCGTCGCTCGCCGGCACGGCCGAGGGCGCCCTGATCACCCTGCGGCACGTCGGCGCGCCGCCGAAGATGCCGGGCCTCGAGGCGCGCGCGAAGAGCGCCCGCGAGCGGCCGATCGCGCCGCCGCCGGGCGCCCCGCGGCCGATCTCCAGGGGCCTGCCGCCCGGCCGCTGACGGCCGCTCTGCCGCACGACGCCCATCGGCGCTAGGGTGCGCGCCATGAAGACCCTCCACGCGCTGTTCTGTGCTGCTGCGATGCTGTCCGTTGCGCCGCCGGCCCGGGCCGCGGACGAGAAGGCGGCTGCGCCGAAGCCCGCCACCGCGGGGAAGACGATGCTCCGGCTCGAGGTGAAGCCGGCGTCGGAGATCTTCGTCGACGGCAAGTCCCGCGGGAAGACGGAGCTGCTCGAGCTCGAGGTGAAGGCGGGCCTGCACATCGTCCGCTTCGTCCACGCCTCTGGCGACGAGCACGAGAACCAGCTCGACGCCGTCGCGAAGAAGACGACGACCTACCAGTGGAAGTTCGACTACGAGGCGGCGCCCGTCGCGGGCGACAAGCCGGCCGAGCCGACGCTCGTCACGCCGTAGCGCCTGCCAGCACGCGCTCGATCGTCGCCTCCGCGTGCAGCAGGTGCGGCTCGAGCTGGAAGCACTCCTTGAGCTCGTCCTCGGAGAGCAGCGCCCGCAGCTCCCGGTCGCCGAGCAGCGCGCCCTGGAAGTCCACGCCCTCCTCGTAGAAGCGCATCGCGTTGCGCTGCACGAAGACGTAGGCCTGCTGCCGCGCGAGGCCCTTGCGCGCCAGCTTCAGCAGCACCCCCTGGCTCGCCCAGAGCCGGCCCGTCGCGTCGAGGTTCTCGCGCATGCG
>CAYHCR010000044.1:0-11044 GCA_964354895.1 uncultured Myxococcales bacterium
CGGGAACCCGTTCCACCTGGCCGTCGTCCACGCCGCGGCCATCGCCCCAGGCTTCGTCCCCGGCGCCGATGCCCCATCCTGCGCCGCTGCCGGCCCCGCCCCGTTCGGCGCCGCCCCGCACGCCGCCAGCCCAGGTCCGGGTCGGCGGCAACATCAACCCGCCGGTCAAGGTGCGCGACGTGCGGCCCGTGTATCCGAGCCTCGCGCAGTCCGCGCGCGTGCAGGGCGTGGTGATCCTCGAGGCGACGGACGATCCGAACCGCGGCGTGATCGGGATCGAGCTCCACGCGGACGGCCGCCACGGGAGCAAGCTCTGGGTCGAGGTGCCGGCGAGCCGCTACCAGCCCCGGCTCACCGCGGAGCACATGGCCGAGGGGCGCCATTTTCCCCGCATGGACGGGCCGTTCGTCTTCAAGCACGCGATCGTCAAGATGCCCGAGGTCGTCGGCAGCGTGCTCGCGAAGGCCGGCGTGAAGGCGGAGCAGCTCAAGCTCTTCATCCCGCACCAGGCGAACCTGCGCATCTCGGAGGTCGTGCAGAAGTCGCTCGGACTCAAGGACGAGCAGGTCTTCAACAACATCCAGCGGTACGGGAACACGACCGCCGCGTCGATCCCGATCGCGCTGACCGAAGGGCTCGCCGCGCGCGACGTCAAGCAGGGCGATCTCGTGGCGCTCGGGGCCTTCGGCGCCGGGTTCACGTGGGCGGCGGCGCTGATGCGCTGGTAGTAGAGTCGCGCCAACGTTGCGGCGTCGTCCAAGGGCAGGACAAGAGACTTTGAATCTCTTAATGCTGGTTCGAATCCAGCCGCCGCAATCAATCGTGCCGGAGACCGTGGGGGTACACGGCGCCGAGGGCACGCCGCCGGGGGGGACGCCGTGCCGGGTACGCTGGTCGTCGTGACGTTCGGCGAGGTCCGCCCCGCGTGGCTGCACGCGATCGCGCGGGCGGCCGCACCGCTGCACCTCTCGCTCAAGGCGGGCCCCGCGCTCGCAGAGCCGAAGTACGCCTTCAATCCGGAGCGCAAAGCTTTCCACGGCGCCGGGATCTTCCGCAAGCTGCTGCAGGCGCAGCCGGCCCCGGAGGCGGGCGTGACGCTCGGCGTCGGGACGCTCGATCTCTTCGCGCCGGACGCCAATTGGGTCCTCGCCGAGCACGACCGCGATCTCTGCGTGGCGGTGCTGGGGCTGGCGCGGCTGCTCGATCCGAAGAGCGAGGAGAAGAGCCAGAAGCGCGTGCAGCTCGCGGCGCTCTGGGCGGTGGGCCGCGCGCTGGGGCTGCACGACTGCGACGACCGCCGCTGCGCGCTGCACGCGCCGGAGACGCCGGAGTCGCTGGACGGTCGGCAGGGACAGCTCTGCCTGAACTGCCAGAAGCAGCTCGCCGATCCGGCCGCCGCTGCGGTCGTCGTCCCCGGCGAGGATGACGACGACGACGCGGCGCCCTGACCCGGCGCACGGACGCCATGAATCTCCCGTTCCACCTCTGCCAGCCCGATCCGAACAACCCCGGGCCCGACGCGAGCTGCGGCGCCTGCTGCGGCCTGTATAACTTCACGGCGCAGCACCGCACGCGCGCCGTCCTCACCAACGCGCTCGACCGCCGCACGGACGCGGTGGCAAAGCTGCCCGAGGAGGCGGAGGCCTGGAAGAAGGCCGCGCGCTCGCTGCGCCGCTGGGAGGAGGCGCCGCTCTTCCCGCCGGTGCGGCTCTGCCCGCTGCTCGGCTTTCTGGACCCGCAGCGGAGCAAGGTCGGTTGCCTCGCCCATCCGATGCGCCACGGCGGCCTCGATCTCCGGGACTGCGGCGCCTACGACGCGAAGACCTGCCAGTCGTTCGAGTGCCCGAGCTTCCTCTGGCTCGACGGCCCCATGGCGCGGCTCGTCCGCGCGGCCTGCCCGGACTGGTACCTCTACGGGCTCGTGATCACGGACGTGGAGTTCATCCGCGGGCTGCTCAAGCTGCTCGCGCTCGCGGAGGGCGAGGCGGTGGACGCCGACGCGCTGCGGCTCCATCCGTCGGCGCTCGTGCAGGTGCGCGCCTTCTTCGCGCGAAAGGAAAAGGCGCCGGACCGCTCCCCGGACGGCGCGGTCTTCGGGCGCTTCGCGTGCGACGACCTCGGGGAGCCGGTGCCGCGCATCCTCGACTACGCGGCGCTCGGCATCGACGCTGCGGCCGAAGACGACGTCGTGCTCTGCCTCGGCTACGCGCCGGAGACGGCCGTCGCGCTCGATCGGGCCCGCGGGCTCGTCCGCGCGCACATCAGGAAGATCCTCGCGGCGCTGCACGAAGCGCCGCTGCACCAGCTGTAGGGCGCACGTCAGGCGCGCGCCCAGGCGCCGCCCGACAGCAGATCCGGCGAGAGCCCCGTCGCGGTCTCGTACGCGACCGAGAAGAGCAGGTCTGCGTCGGTCTCGAGCACCAGCTGCGGATCGAGCGCGGTGGGGAGCCACGTCCCCTGCTGGAGCTCGCTCTCCAGCTGGCCGGCCCCCCAGCCGGCGTAGCCGAGCAGCAGTCGGAAGTCATGCGGGCTCTCGCCGCGCATCACCGCGTCGAGCGCGTCGGGCCGGTTGCACAGGGCGAGCTCCGTGCCGGCGTCGATCTCGTCCTCGAACGAGCGGAGCCGGCGCGGGTAGAGGATCCAGCCGGACCGCGGCGCGACCGGGCCGCCCACGCGCGCCTTGCGCTGAAACGCAGCGTGGCGGGGCAGGGTGACGCCGTCCGGGACGAGCTCTGCCGCGACGAGCAGCTCGCCCACCGAGGCGATCGCGTCCCCGTTGAGGACCCAGCCGATGGCGCCGTCCTCCTCGTGGCGGGCGAGCAGCACGACCGATCGCGCGAAGTTCGGATCTCCGAGCGCGGGCGCGGCGAGCAGCAGGCACGGCGACAGGAAGGCCATGGGCCGATGCTAACCAACGAGGCCGGGGCGATGAAACCCCGGCCTCGAAGAAAGTTTCGCAGGGGAGCCGCGGAAGACCGTCGCGCTACGCCTCGGCCTTGGGCGCCTCGATCGCCGGCCCCGTCACGATCGGCAGCTTCAGCGACTCCGCCACGATCTCCGCGATGTCCTTGACCTGCACGCCCTCGACGTTGAGCTCGTTCACGCCGTCGCGGATCATCGTGAGGCAGAAGGGGCAGCTCGTCGCGATCGTCTTCGCGCCGGTCGCGACAGCCTCTTTGACGCGGTTCTGGTTGATCCGCGTGCCGATCTTCTCCTCCATCCACATGCGGCCGCCGCCCGCGCCGCAGCAGAAGCCCTCGCGCCTGTTGCGCGGCATCTCGACGATCGGGAGCTTGAGCGCGCCGGCGAGCGCGTCGCGCGGCGCGTCGCTGATGTCGTTGTGGCGCGCGAGGTAGCAGGAGTCGTGGAACGTCACGAGCTCGCCGAACTTCTCGGTCGGCTTGATCCGCCCGTCCTTGAGCAGCTCTGCGATCAGCTCGGTGTGGTGGATGACCTCGTAATTGCCGCCGAGCTGCGGGTACTCGTTCTTGATGACGTTGAAGCAGTGCGGGCACTGCGTGAAGACCTTCTTCACGCCGGCCGCGTTCATCGTCTCGATGTTGGTCTGGGCGAGCGTCTGGTACAGGTACTCGTTGCCGAGCCGCCGCGCGGAGTCACCGTTGCAGGTCTCGGAGTTGCCCAGGGTCGCAAAGCTGACCTTCGCCTCGGTCAGCACCGCCGCGAGCGCGCGCGTCACCTTCTTCTGCCGCTCGTCGTAGGCGCCCGAGCAGCCGACGAACCAGAGGTACTGGAAGTCCTGCTTCTCCTCGACGGTCGGGATCTGCAGCCCTTCCGCCCAGTCGCTGCGGCTCGTCGCGCCGAGGCCCCAGGGGTTGCCCTGGTTCTCGAGCCCCTTGAAGACGCGCGTGAGCTCCGGCGGGAACTCGCTCTTCACGAGCACCTCGTGCCGGCGAAGCTCCGTGATGCGCGGGAGGTTCTCGATGAAGACCGGGCAGGCCGTCTCGCACCAGCCGCACATCGTGCAGGCCCAGATCGTCTCCGGGTCGATCACGTGCGGCACGAGATCCGGGAGGAGCTCCCGATCCTTCGGCGGGAAGGACTCCGCGTTCGTCGTCAGGTAGTTGCGGATCGTCTTGTTGAGCGCCTTGTGCGTGAGGGGCTTGCCCGTCTGGTAGGTCGGGCAGTGCGTCTGGCAGCGCCCGCACTCGGTGCAGGAGAAGACATCCAGCGCCATCTTCCACGAGAGCTCGTCGGCCTTCTGGATGCCGAAGGTCTCGCTCGTCTCCAGATCCACCTTGTCGGGCCGGAACTGCCGGGGGCCGCGCTGCACGAAGACGTCGAAGAGGCCCGTGATCACGTGGAAGTGCTTCCCGATCGGCAGGAAATTCAGGAAGACGAGGATCTGGACGCAGTGCGCCCACCACGAGATCTGCCCGATCAGCAGCGCGGCCTCGACGGAGATCCCGGGGGCGCGGAACGCGAGCAGGCCGAGCGAGCCGGCCGGGTGCAGCGCGGAGACGTCGGCGCCATCGCGATACAGGAGCGAGCCCTCGAAGAGGATCTCGGTGATCATGAGACCCGCGATCATTCCGACGATGAAGATCGCCTCGAGCGACTTGGTCATGCGGTCCGGCTTCGCAAACACCCGGAGCACGATGAAGTAGGAGGCGCCGGCGAGCGCCGAGAGGACCGCGAGGTCCTTCACGAACAGATATCCGACGCCGAGCGGGAAGTCGGGCCCGAGCAGCGGAAAATGGAAGTCGGGGCCGCCGTACGCCACTCCGAAGAGCGTCAGCGTGCGGACCCCGAGCACGAGGAACGCGCCGAAGATCATCACGTGGGCGAGCCCCGGGACGAACTCCTCGGGATCCACGAGCCGCTTCTGGCCGAGCCCGAATTTCAGCAGGCGAAGCGCCCGGTCCGCGAGCTCGTCGAAGCGCGGCTCCTTGTCGGGCTTGAGCGCGAAGAACAACTTCACGCGCGGCGTCATCGTGTTGGCGAAGAGGCCGAGGCCGATCAGCACGAGACACGTCATCACGACGGGCGTGAAGTCGATCAGGCTGTTCATGGCGCGCTCCCAGGGGCGATGTCCGCGCGACCGTAGCCGCGCTCGACGCGGTGCGCAACAGCGGGAAGTCCGCGGGTTCCCCCGCAAAATTCGCGTTCCCCAAACACAAACGGCCCCGGGGTGACCGGGGCCGTCTGCGCTGCTTTACGCTACCGGAGGGACTGGATCAGGGGGTCGTGTCGACGCCGAGCCAGAACATCTGGAACGCGACGCCGGCCGCGGCCGAACCCTGCTGCATCTCGGCCGGCGACCAGACGTAGTCGGTCGCGAGCGCCGAGTAACCGACGATCCCGTCAAAGCGCGAGAGGAACGCGCCCGTGGAGGGCGAGGTCACGTTCGTGCCGTTGTCGATGAAGGCGCCCGTGCCCATGTCGACGTCGAGGGCGATCGGGTCGGCCGCCACGTTGGTGGTGTCGATGTTCACGCCGCCCATCGGGGCCGGGACGTCGCTCGTCACGTCGAGCACCATGCCGAGGATGTAGCCGGTCTGATCAGAGAGCAGGTCGGCGGCGAGCGAGGCCTCGAGGACCGCGTTGGCGACGTCGGAGACGACGTACAGCGTTGCGGCCGGGAGGTCGACCTGGCAGGGCGCCGTGCAGATGCCCATCGTCGAGGAGACGATGCGGTCGGTGGAGGCCGCGTCGCCGTCCTGCGACGTCACGATGATCCCGAGCGGGACGCTGTCGACGTTGAACCAGAAGTCGAACGTGCCGCCGGGGCCCGACTGCGTCATGCCGACGATGCCCGCCTCGGGATCGCCCGGGTTCGAGAGGCGCGCGATCGGCTCGATCGCGACGAGCGTGAGGCCCTCGAGGTTCGGCAGCGGCGCGCCGGTGCCGGCGTGGATCGAGGCGGCGAGCGGGTTGACCTGGACGGTGCCGATCGCGTGGACGAACTTGTGCAGGCAGTCCGCCGAGCAGGCGTCGCCGTCGGCCGTGTTGCCGTCGTCACAGAGCTCGGGCGCGACGGTCGTGCCGTCACCGCAGACGACCAGGATCTCGATCTGGCAGGTCTGGTCGCAGCCGTCGCCGGAGGTCGTGTTGCCGTCGTCGCAGCCCTCACCGACGTTGACGATGTTGTCGCCGCACGCGGCGGGCGCCGCGGGGACCAGGAAGAAGACCTGGAACGCGACACCCTTGGACTCGCCGACCGTCGCGGCCGTGTTGACGAACGTGGTGCCGGCCTTGCTCGCCGCGAGGGTCTTGATGCCCTCGGGCTTGACCGCGAAGGCGCCCGTCGAGGAATCCGTGAGCTCCTCGTTGGTGTCCGCGAGCGCCGCGTCGAAGAACGCGATGTCGAGGCCGGGCGAGGCGACCGAAGCGCCAGCGACAGGCGCGCCGTTGGTGTCCATCACGCCGCCGAGGACGAAGCCCTCGCCAGCGTCACCCTCGACGTAGAACGCCGGGTCGGGGTTCAGCGAGGCCTGCAGCGCCGTGACGAACTCCTTGGTCACGACGTACGCGCTGAAGCCCGCGATGTTCGTCGAGCAGTCGGGCAGACCGACCGAGCCGGGCTGGCAGACGCCCATCGTGGAGGTCGCGAGCACGTCGCCGGCCGAGTCGTCGATCGTGACGACGATGCCGAGCGAGATGGTCGTCGTCTCGATGGAGGCGAAGGAGTAGGTGCCGTCGGCCGCCGAGACGCCCGTCGCGAGCGTCGCGTCAGGCGAGCCCGAGAGCGACTTGATCGGATCGACGATGCGGATCTCGAGGCCGCCGAGGGCCGGGTCCGCCAGCTCGTTCCCAGCGTTGTAGCGCTCGACGATCGGGTTGAGCTTCACCGTGCCGGCGATCGAGATGAACTTGTGCAGGCAGTCCGCCGAGCAGGCATCGCCGTCGGCCGTGTTGCCGTCGTCGCACTTCTCCGTGCCGGCCGTCGTGCCGTCGCCGCAGGTGACAGCCGCGCCGCCGCCGACGCCACCGGTGCCGCCACCCGTGCCGCCGGTGTCGCCGCCACCCGTGCCGCCGGTGTCGCCGCCGCCCGTGCCGCCGGTGCTGCCGCCCGAGCCGCCTTCGCCGTCTTCGCCGTCTTCCTCGTCATCGCAGCCAACCGTGCCGAACGCGACGAACGCGCAGGCCGCCAGCAGGAGCATCTTCTTCATTCGAGTGGTCCCCTCTACGCGGCGCTGAGAGAAGCCGGCGTCGCCCGGCCGTGGGAGATCGATCCCACGAGTAAAGGGGCCGTGCTTACGCGCCGGGCGGGCGTCGCGTCAAGCCGAGGGCCCGCGCCAGCGCTGGAGAACGCGACGCGATGCGTCAGGACGCACGAGGGACAGGGCGGCAGATCGGGAGAAGGGCTGCAGCCGACGGGCCCGCGACGCGATCCGTGCGAAGGCGCGGCGGCACAGTCCTCTCCGCGGTCAAGGCGAAGGCGTGGCGGCCGCGACCGCGCCGATCTCCGAGAAGCGCGCCGTGACGCCCACGCTGAAGAGATCGTACGAGGTCTCGTACGAGCCGTTGCCGACGACGTTCCCCTTCTGGCCGGCGTCGGTCGTGATCTGTCGCACGACGCTGTCGGTCACGACGAGCTCGGGCTGGAAGACGTGCGCGTAGGAGACGTTGACGTCGAGCCACGGGATCGGCGTGACCATCGCGCCGAGCGTGACGACGTGGCGATCGCCGAAGTTCGGAAAGTCCAGCGCTGCCGTCGCCGAGGGGATCGCGTTGGTCTCGTAGATGTATCCGGCGCGGCCGGTGAGCCACTCGACCACCGCGACGTCGCCGCCGAGGCGGATCGCGTGTACGTCCTCCCAATTCTTCTGCACGACGATCGGCGGCAGGTCCTGCTCATACGGCGCGAGCCCGCCCGGCGGCGTGGTGACCTTCGTCTTGATCTCCGGCGTCACCGTGAGGTCCGTGAACGCGCTCCAGCCCTCCATCACGTAGTCGAGCTCCACGTCCGCTTTGCGGCCCAGCAAGGGCTGCAGGTCGTAGCGCGCGCCGACGCGCAGGATCATCGGCATGGTGAGCTCGAGCGTCGCCTTGTCGCCTTCGAGTTCGACCCCGAATTCCTTCATCATCGGCGACTCTTCGGTCGTGAGCGTGCCCTTGGCGACCATGTCGATCGGCGGCCGGACCGACGCGCCGAAGGAGAGGCCGGCGAAGGGGCCGACGATCACGCCCGCGATGCCGGTGAAGGTCGGCTCGCCCTGCACGTCGAGGGTCGCCATCGCGTCCCAGTAGGTGTTCTCCACGACCTGATCGTTGGGATACGCGCAGAGCTGGAAGGGGGCGGGCCGCTGGCCCAGGTCTCGCTCGATGGAGGGACAGGCACGCTGCGTGGCGTCGGCCTGGCGGGTCTTGCCGCTCGGATAGTTCCACGCGACCTGGCGCTGGCCGAGGTCCGCGTAGACGTACTGCAGCGCGAGGCCGAGCGAGAGCCACTCGGTGATCTGATAGGCGGCGGCGAAGGTCGGATAGACGATCAGGAAGTCCGAATCGACGAGCATGTAGCGGTTCGCCGCGCCCGGATCCTGGTGCGCCGGATCGAGGTCCTCGTCGAAGAGCCCGTCCGCCCGGGTCGTGGGGCCTTTGGGCGCGTTGTACTCATAGCGGCCGATCTCCGGCGGTCCGTAGGCGCCGAACGCGATCGTGAGGCCCTTGAGCGTGCCGGCGTCAAAGCCGTAGGAGAGCGCGAACATCGGCGCGACGAAGACCGGCGCCTGGTTCTCCACCGGCTCGCCGATGGGCGTGCCCGAGGGCGCGAGATCCCGGTCGGTGCCGGTGCCGACGAAGCCCCCGGCGTCCGGAGACGTGCGCTGAAATTTCACGTGGTGCAGCACGAAATTGCTGTCGAGCGTGAGCCGCAGCCCCGGCTGCCGGGCGAAGCCGGCGGGGTTGTAATAGAGCGCCTCGCCCGAGTCCGCCTTCACGGCGAACGCGCCGCCGCGGCCGACCGCCTCGGTGCCGTTGTCGGGGTAGTCCATGCCGCCGGCGGAGGCGGACGCGGGCAGCAGTGCAACAAGCGCGAGTGCAGCGAGCGCGAGTGCAGCAATCGCGAGTGCAACAGGCGCGGCAGGCAGCGCGAGGCGCAGGCGGGCCATGGAGGCTCCGGGCGGAGGGTGTCCGGGGAGCGTGCGGCAATGCTGCCGCACCGTCGAGCGCAAAACGATCGACGCGGCGCGTCAGCGAAGGTGCTGCAGCCCGCTCGGAGCCCGCGCCGGGATCACCGCGGCGGTGGCAGCGCCGGCCGATGGGCGTGCGTCCGCGCGAAGGCCGCGACGTGCTCGATGATCGATCGGGCGATGTCGAGGCCCGTCGCCGCCTCGAGCCCCTCGAAGCCGGGGCTCGAATTGACCTCGATGATCTTGGGCCCGCCGGTCGCTTCGAGCATGTCGACGCCGGCGATCTGCAGGCCGAGGACACGCGCGGCCCGCACGGCGAGCTCCTGCACGGGGAGCGGAAGCTCGATCGCTTCGCCCTCGCCGCCCCGGTGGATGTTGCTGCGGAACTCGCCCTTCACGCGGGCGACGCGCCGCATGGCGCCGACGACCCGGTCGCCGACGACGAGCGCGCGGACGTCGGTGCCGCGCGACTCCGCGATGAATTCCTGGAGCAGGATCTCCTGATCGAGCGACCACATCGTCGAGAGGATCGAGGCCAGTTCATCCGGCGTCTGCGCGATCATCACGCCGACGCCCTGCGTGCCGGTGACGAGCTTCACGATCGCCGGCAGGCCGCCCACACGCGCGACCGCGGCCGGCAGATCGCGCGAGCCGCGCATGAGCACCGTGCGCGGGACGTCGATCCCGAAGCGCGCGAGCAGCTGCAGCGAGCGGAACTTGTCGCGGGAGCGGGCGATCGCGAGCGAGCCGTTGAGCACCGGCACGCCCATCAGCTCGAGCTGGCTGACGACGGAGAGCCCGAACTGCGTGATCGAGGCGCCGATCCGGGGCAACACGGCCTCCACGTCCCGCACCTCCCGGCCGCCGTGCACGAGCGAGAGGCCCTCCGGCGAGACGACGCACTCGCAGCGCAGCGTGTCGAGGACCAGGACCTCGTGGCCGAGCCCGCGGCCAGCCTCGACCATGCGCCGCGTCGTGTAGAGCGACGCCTTGCGGGAGAGCAGGGCGAGCGTGAGGCTGCCGTCGGCGCGTGGCGGCCGCGGCCTCTTCCGGGCGCGCTGCTCGCCCGCGCGCTTGTTTCGTGCGGCCATGCGTCGTGCGGCCTTGCGTCATTCGCCAAAGAGGGGAGTCGCGGACGCTACACCCGCCGGCGAGCCTCCGCTAATGTCCCCGCGCCGCGGACCGCGGCCAAAAAAGGGAGCCGATGCCGCGCCCGTTCGACCACGAGTACGAGAACCAGGTCGCCACCAGCCCCGGCACGGGCGAGATCCCGCAGGAAGACCTGCTCGTGCCCTCGCCCGAGGTGACGCAGACGCGCACGCTCGTCGTCGAGACGCGCACGACGCTCAAGGTCAGGCGCTGCCGACTGGAAGTTCTGCAGGGCCCCAACGCCAGCCGCACGCACGTCTCCGAGAAGGAGCGCATCCGGATCGGCAGCCACGCCAGCAACGACATCGTGCTCGACGACCGGACCTCGAGCCGCCACCACTTCGAGATCCAGTACACGGAGAAGGGCTACCTGCTGGTCGATCTGGAGTCGACCAACGGCACGATGCTCGACGGTCGCCGCGTGGAGCGCGCGTATCTCGCGCCCGGCTCGCAGATCAAGGCGGGGAGCACGGTCATCGGGTTCCTCCCGCTCGACGAAGAGATCTCGATCGAGCCGGACCGCGACGGCCTGCTCGGCGAGATGATCGGAAAGTCCCAGAAGATGCGGCAGATCTTCGGGCTGATCCGCAAGATCGCGCCGATGGACGTCTCGGTGATCATCCAGGGCGAGACGGGCACCGGCAAGGAGCTCGCAGCGCGCGCGGTCCACGACAACAGCAACCGCGCGAAGGGTCCGTTCGTCGTGCTCGACTGCGGCGCGATCCCCCCGAACCTCATCGAGAGCGAGCTCTTCGGCCACGAGAAGGGCTCGTTCACGGGCGCGATCGGGAGCCGACCGGGCG
>CAYHCR010000045.1:0-11042 GCA_964354895.1 uncultured Myxococcales bacterium
CCCTCGCAGCGCCCCGACGACATCCCCGCAGACATGCTCTTCAAGAAGCGGCCGCGGAAGAAGGCCTACCCGAAGAGCTTCACGCTGCAGGGGGGCCTCACCACGTTCCTCGAGGCGCTCGCGGCGGCGCCGGGGCTCACCATCGAGCCGAACGTCACGGCGACGCGCGTCCGGCGCGAGGGCGCGGGGCTCGCGGTGGAGCTCGCGGACGGGCGCGTGCTCACGGCGGCGCAGGTCGCGGTCGCGGTGCCGCCCGACGAGGCGACGCGACTGCTGCAGGACTTTCCTGCGGTGACCGAGCCGCTCGCGAAGATCGGCTGCGTCAAGCTGCGCAGCTACGGCGTGGTCGTGCCGCGGGCGGCGCTCACGCTGGCACCCGCGGCGGGCATCGTGCCGCTCGACGGCCGCTATTTCTCGGCCGTCTCGCGCGACGTGCTGCCGGACGAGCAGCTGCGCGCCTTCACGTTCCACTGCCCTCCCGCCGTCACGCGCGCGCAGGCGCTCGCGCTCGCCGCGGCGACGCTCGGCGTGCCGGAGCGCGCCTTCGTACACGTCGCCGAGCGCGAGGTCGTGTTGCCCTCGCCGCGGCTGGGGCATGAGGCGCTCGTGCAGGCGATCGACGCAGCGCTCGCGGGGCTGCCGCTCTACCTGACGGGCAACTACTTCGCCGGGCTCGCGCTCGAGGACTGCGTCCAGCGCTCCGACGCCGAGGCGCGCAGGCTCGCGGCCGCCACACAGCCGACGCAGCCCTGACGTCGGCGGGCCGTTCGCGGCCTGTCGAGAACGACGACGGCCCGGCAGCGTTCGCCACCGGGCCGCGTTTTTATTGCAGAGCTGCCCGACGCGCTACTTCGTGACCGCCGCGTCCTCGATCAGCACGGCGTACTTGTAGCCGGCGCCCAGATCGCGGTCGGTCCCGACGAGGCCCTCGACCGTGACGACGTCGCCGACGCCGGCGGTCGCGAGCGTGGTGACGACGAGGTCGTTGTCCTTGCCCTCGACGCCCGAGCCGTCGCGCACGTGCAGCCAGTTCTTGCCGAGGATGCCGTTGCTGGCCTTCACGACCGTCGCGTGGAGCTTCACCTTCTGGCCCTTGAGGCCATCCTTGCCGCCCCAGATCTCCGCGACCGTCTTGCCGCCCGGCGCGCGATCGACCTTCACGTCGGTGACGACGGCGGCGACGGCGGTGTTGGGCGAGCCGCCGGCGATCGCCGGGACGGGCGTTCCCGCGGTCGGCGCGGCGGGCGCGGCGGTGGGCGCAGCGCCGTCGGCCGGGACGATCGCCTCGGCGAACTCGATCGAGGCGAACGTGCGGCCGAGCGTCTTGCTCTCGAAGTTCGCCATCGTCGTCGGGCGGACGATCGTGACCCGCTGGCCGACGACGACGGCCGTGGTCGGGCCCGCGGCCCAGACCTCGCCCGTGGCCGTGGTCAGCTTGACGTACGTGTAGCCGGGCGCGGCGAGCGTCTCAGCGACCGTGCCGGTGATCCCGCCTTCGGGGGCGGCCATCGCGGTCGGCGCGCCGGCGATCGGCGCGAGCGCCTGCGGGCCCTTGTTGTCGACGGGCGGGTGGTTCGCAGGGAGCGCGCCCTTGTCGACGGCGGCCGGCGGCATGGTCGGCGCGGGCGGCAGGGTTGCGGGCTGATCGCAGGCGATCAGCGAGGCGGCGGCGGCAGAAGCGAGCAGCAGGTGCGAGCGGCGCATGGGGACTCCTCCGTGGAGGGCGCGTTGTAGGAGCGCCGCCCGCCGGGAGCAAGTCCCCGCCCCCCGTCAGCGCAACGTCAGCGCCAGCGAGTAGGCGTTGGCCGCCTGGCCGTAGCCGAAGATCTGGACCACGAACCGGCCCGAGCCCGTCGAGGCGACCGTCTCCTCGTTGGTGGTGCCGTCGCTCGTCTCCACGAGCACGTTGCCCGCGTCGAAGAGCTTCACGTCGAGATCGCCCTCGGCGTGGACGAACGTCGCGACCGCGCGGAGCGTCTTGCCGGCGGGCACCTCGATCTGGAAGCGATCGACGTCGCCCGCACAGATGCGCGCCGCGTACGTGCCGGCCGTGAGCACCTTTGCCGTCGCGTCGTTCGGCTCGAACTCGTCGCCGCAGACCTCGACGACCGGCATCGAGCAGAAGGCCGTGGCCTCCTGGCCCGCGGCGCGATCCTCCACGACGTCCTTCTGCGCGCAGGGCTCGTCCTCGGTCCAGGACTTCCAATTCTTTCCGAGCGTGCGCGCGTGCGCCGCCCAGCGCGCGTAGCCGTCGGTGTGGCTCTTGAAGATCGTCGGCTCGACGCACTGATCAGCCTGCTCGACGCGGGCGTAGTCGAGCACCACCGCCGCCATCTCTGCGTCGGTCGAGTTCCAGCAGCAGGTCTTGCTGCTCGCGTACGAGAGCTCGGCGAAGACGTAGTCCTCGATCGTGCGGTGCTGCGCGTCGATCTCCTCGTCCGAGAGCCCGTCCACGCGGAGGATCACCTTGAGCTCGTCGAAGAGCTCCTCGCGCGCGATGCGGGCCGAGCAGGAGGCCGGGTGGTTGCGCAGGTGCTCCCGCTTCACCTCGAGCGCGCGGAGCACCGACTCCTTCTTGGCCGCCGGGGAGGGCTCGGAGAGCAGCGCCTCGAAGCGGCCGGGGCGCGCGGCGATCGCGGCCACGTCCGACGCGGCGATCGAGACGGTCACGTCTGCCGCCGGGATCACGTTCGCCCAGAGGCCGTTCTTCTTCTTCGCCTGCTTGAAGCGCCGCAGCCCGCCGCCGAGCTTCGCGTAGGGCGTGCCGTCGTCGAGCGTGCCTTCGCCGCCGGTGAGCTCGCTGGTGAAGTAGCGCTTGCTGTCGATCTCCGACTCCCAGACCGGCTGGCGGCGCGGCATCGAGCCGCTCGCGAGCGTGACCTCGAGCTGCTCGCCGGCAGGCACGACGCTCTTGACGAGCAGCACGTGGCCGATGCCCTGCTTCTGCCACCGCTCGACGAGCACGTCGCCGGTGCGCACCGCCTCCGGCTTCACGTGGAAGGCGTTCGCCTCGTCGGCGATGTTCATCGAGCCGAACCAGTTGAGGAGCGTGAGCTGGAAATAGCCCATGCGCTTGTTCAGATAGAGATCATCGAAGAAGAGGCCGGCCTCGCGCGCGTCGTCGCCGAGCGCCTTTGCGCGCAGCTTTGCGTCCGAGGGCCAGCCCGCGGCCGGGATCGTCCTGCCGTGGTCCTTGTAGAGCGTCTTGTAGCTCGAGGTGTTGCCATACTTTCCATTTGCGGTGCGGAAGCCGAAGTGGCCCAGATAGACACGTTTGCCGGTCTGATCGACCGCGCTCACGTAGAACGGCAGGCCGTACCAGGAGGCGAACGTGCTGCGCAGGAAGAGCGCGACCTCGGAGCACTCCAGCGGCGTCGTGGTGAGCGTGCGGCCGTAGGGCGAGGTGATGGAGAAGGTGATGTAGCCGTCGGTGGCGGTCGCGCGAGGCAGCGAGTCGACCCACTTCGCGTACTTCTCCTCCCACGTCAGGCCCGAGGAGGCGTCCCACGAGAGGCCGGCCTTGCGGGCCGCCGTCGTGTCGCGATCGTCCCAGGCGTCGGTGACCGCCCAGACCTCGGTGCCGTAGCCGGCGACGCTCGTCGAGACGCCCGTGACCGCGTCCTGCTTGCCGTCGTCCCCGGTCAGCGTGAAGGGGCCCGCGAGCTCGCCATCGACGGTGTCGTCATCGACGGGCGCGCCGGCCTCGGGGCCTTCGACGGCGCCCTCCCCGCAGGCAGCGAGGGCGAAGATCAGGGGGAGCGTGCGGAGGGTTCGGGAGATCATGGTGCCTCGTGTGTGCACGTGTCGTACCAGGTAGGTGCGAGTGTGCAAGTACGCAAGATCGTTTGCGGCGCAGTCTGCCACGGATCGAAAGCTGGAGCACGCATGCACCAGGTGGAGTGCGCGGGCGCCGGTGTCGCCTGCGTCCGGCGCGTCAGGGCAAGCAGGTGGTGAGGCTCAGGGGGCCGCCCTCCGAGGCTTCCGAGACGATGATGCAGTTGAGCGAGCCGTCGGCCCGCACCAGCTCGAGCTGGTCGCCGCCCGCCTCGCGGAAATGGCCGCCGACGACCGCGACGACCGGGCTCGTCCCCGCCACGAGCGCCCCCGTGAGGGGTTCGCCCGTGAAGCCCGGATTCGCGGGCGCGGAGAGGTCGAGGTCGAGCAGGACATGGAGCTGCTGGCCCTCGGCGGTCGTGCTGACGAACGCGAGGTCGTCGCGCGCGCCGTCCACGCCCCAGAGCGCCGCGAGGACGGGCCCGGCCAGGTTCGTGACGTTCGCGATCGGGGTCGGCGCGGGGAGCGCGAGGGCGGGAGCGGCGGAATTTGCGGGGAGGTCGGGCGGCACGACCGCCGCCGAGACATGGGCGTCGTCGCCATGGACGGCGAGCGCGAGCGCCCAGTCGTTCGTGCCGGCCTCCACGCGCGTCCAGCTCCACCAGCGATCGCCGCCGTCGGGCAGCAATGCGGTGCGCCCCTGAAAGCTCTGCAGGCTTGATTCGAAGAGGTGCACCTCGCCCTGCGAGCCGATGACGAAGCGGCCGGGCCCGGTGGAGATCGGCCAGATCGCGCCGTCGAAGGCGACCCCGGGATCGAGCGGCGTCGGCTCGCCGAGCCCGCCGCCGAGCGGATCGAAGGAGCGGTGGTCATAGACGTGGAGGTTGCCCGCGACGAGCTGGGGCGGCCCGCTCGCGCCGAGCGCCGCCATCGCGAAGAAGGGCGCGTCGAGCCCGACGCCGGCCGGCCCGACCGAGATCGTCCCGAGCGAGAAGCTCTGCGCCAGCAGCACCGGCGGGCCCGCGGCGCCGTCCATCAGCCCGATGACCGCGGCGCCCGTCGCGCGCGTGCCGTCGGGGTCGTCGAGCGTGGAGACGGTGACGAGATCGCCCGCGAAGATCTCCCCGAGGTGATCCTTCGGCGTGCTCGTCAGCCGCCACGGCACCGCGCCGAGCACGATGCGCGTCGCCGGCCAGCCCGCGCCGCCCTCGAGCGGGACCTCGCCCACGTGGAGGGGCCGGAGGATCCAGAGCCCGGCGCCCGCGTCGCCGCCGTCCGCGATCGCGAGCTCGTCGGCGCCATCACCGTCGAGGTCCGCGGCCACCGCCCAGCGCACCTGCAGCCCGCCGGCCGGGTAGCTGGAGGTCCAGCCACCCGTCCCGGGCGGGCCGTCGACGACGCAGGCGCCGCCCTCGCAGACCAGCCCCTGCGGGCAGCTATGCGTGTCGTCGCACTCGATGACGTTGCTCGCCTCGACGCAGCCCGCCGCGAACAGCGCCACGATCCCGATCAGTCCGCGACGAGCCACAGCACGCCTCCTGCCGCCAGCGCGGCCCCGCCGATCGCGACCCCGAGCCCCGCGTTGCCCCGCGTCTCGAGCGCGTCCGCCTCGCTGCGGACGAGCGGATCCCCCGAGCCCGCCTGCGCGATGCCGTAGAGCGCGCCGCCGACGCCGAGCGCGACCACGCCGAGCCCCGTCGTGAGCCACGGCGCGACGCGCGTCTCCTCCTGCGCGGGCCCCTCTGCCACCGCCGCCGGCGGCGCCGCGACCGTTCCGTACAGCTCTGCCACGGCGTCGCCCAGGACCGCGACCAGCGCGTCGACGCCGGAGACCGTGCGCGAGGTGCGCGAGAGCGAGCGCGCCTTCTTGATGTCGATCCGCGAGAGGTTCACGACGTACTGCGAGCCGAGCAGCCCGACCTCGGTCGTCACCAGCTCGTCGACGCCGAGCGCCCCGCCGATCTCCGCGAGGCAGCTGGTGTCCGAGCAGCCGAGCAGCTCCTTCTGCCGCTCGAAGCCGATCATCGTGCGCACGTCGTCCGCGCTCGTGACGTCGCCCTTGGTGTGCCGCTGCACGGCGACCGCGATCAGCCCGCCGAGCGGCTGCAGCGTCGCGCCGTCGACCCCGGCGGCGAACTTCGGATCGAGCACGGCGGTCTTGCGGCGCGGCTCCTCGGCCGACGCGCCCGACGCCCCGACCAGCAGCGCCAGCGCGATCACGAACCCTCTCACTCGAGCCTCCTGCGCAGGCACATCGATGCCGCGACAGTCAATCGTCCAATCCGCTTGGCCCGCAAGCGGGCCGGTCCGTCGACGCCGGCTGCCTCGGCGCGCGAATTCTGCGTGCGCGCGAAGAAAGGGCGTTGCCGTCCTGCGCCCCGGCTCCTCGAATGGCGCCCATCCCCAACGGGATGGCTCTTCACCATGGAAGCGGGAGGCGTTCAATGGCTCGGTGGTTCTCGATCGGACTGGCGGTTCTGGCGTTGGGCCTCGCGGGCTGCGGCTCCAGTGACGAGGACGATGGTGGCGGCGGCGGCAACGGGGCGGGCGGCGGCGACGAGACCGCCGCGTGCTTCGCGATGCCCTGGCTGACGCCGAGCTGCATCGCTTGCCGCCAGCAGAACTGCGACGCCCTGATGACCACCGCGTTCGGCGCCGAGTGGATGACGGTCGGAAGCCTCAGCGGCCTGTGCGGCATGGTCTACGACTGCCAGTGCCAGTGCGTCGAGGGCGACGCCGCGTGCATCAACGGCTGCCTCGCGTTCCTCGACAACACCTGCATCGACGCCTACGCGGCGGCGAACGTCTGCGGGCAGGATCCCTGCGGCGAAGACTGCTCCATGTAGGGCCGTCGCGGCAGGGCCCGACTCTTCCGGCGCCGTCCGCCTCGCAGGGCGGGCGGCGCCCGGGAGGAGTGGTGAGTCGCCCGGGGCTCGAACCCGGAGCCATCGGCTTAAAAGGCCGTTGCTCTGCCATTGAGCTAGCGACTCAGATCGCGCGGAACGTAGGAGCGCCGGCCCGGGGGGTCAAGCGCCGAGGCGCTGTAAGCTCGGCGCCCGCGCGAGGGCGCGCGCACTCTTCGAAGGGGGCGACCGGCATGTTCGACGTGGTGATCAAGGGCGGCAAGGTGGTCGACGGCACCGGCGCTGCTGCACGCAGCGCGGACGTCGCGGTGCAGGGCGGCCGGATCGTCGAGCTCGGCGCGATCACGGGCGCTTCGAAGCGCACGATCGACGCCGACGGCGCGCTCGTGACGCCCGGCTTCGTCGACATCCACACGCACTACGACGGCCAGGCGTCGTGGGACGAGACCTTCAGCCCGAGCATCTTCCACGGCTACACGACCGTCGTGATGGGCAACTGCGGCGTCGGCTTCGCGCCGGTCCGCAAGGGCGACGAGGGGCGCCTCATCAGCCTGATGGAGGGCGTCGAGGAGATCCCCGGCGCCGTGCTCGCGGAGGGCGTGCGCTGGGGCTGGACCACGTTTCCGGACTACATGGCGGCGCTCGACGCGATGCCGCACTCGCTCGATTTCCTCACGCTCGTGCCGCACGACACGGTCCGCCTCTTCGTGATGGGCGATCGGGCCGAGGCGCGCGAGCTCGCGACGGCCGAAGACCGTGCAGCGATGCAGGCGATGGTGCGCGCGGGGCTGCAGGCCGGCGCGATCGGGTTCTCGGCGGGACGCAGCGACAACCACCGCACGACGAAGGGCGAAGCGACGCCGTCGGCCGAGGCCGATCGCCTCGAGCTCATGGCGCTCGCCGAGGCGTTCCACGGCCTGCCCTATCGCGTGCTCCACGCGGTGAGCGACTTCCACTGCATGCGCGGCCCGCCCGAGGGCCAGCGCGCGCGCTTCGACGCCGAGTGGGATCTCCTGCTGCAGCTCGCGAAGACGGCCGGCCGGCCGATCGCGCTCTCGTGGATGGAGCGGCTCAACGCGCCGCAGCAGTGGCAGTGGATGGCCGAGCGCGCGGAGGCCTCGACGGCCGCCGGCGTGCCGGTCCGACTGCAGGCGGCGGGTCGCGCGATCGGCCTGCTCAACGGCCTCGACACGAGCTTCAACGCGCTGATGGCCTTCCCCGGCTACCAGGAGATCGCCGCGCTGCCGCTGCCGCAGCGCGCCGCGGCGATGCGCGAACCTGCACGCCGCGCCCGGATCCTCTCGGAGACGCCGGTGAAGCTCGCCGGCGACGGCTCCGCGATCCCGCCGCTCGCCGATCAGATCCTCTCGACGATCTCGCAGACCTCGATGCTGATGTACCCGTTCGACTCCGGCGCCGGCCCCGACTACGAGCCGGATCCGCGCTCGTCGTTCGGCGCGCAGGCGAAGGCCACCGGCGGCAGCCCGCTGGCGCTGATCTACGACTGGCTCGCGGCGGGCGAAGGCGAGAACCTCGTCTATTTTCCGATCTTCAACTACCTGCGCGGCTCGCTGGACACCGTGCACGCGATGCTCTCGCACCCGCTCGCGCTCGCTTCGCTCGGCGACGCCGGCGCGCACGTGGGCACCGTCTGCGACGCGAGCGTGAGCACGACGTTGCTCTCCTACTTCGGGCGTGACCGCACGCGCGGCGCAAAGCTGCCCGTCGAGCGCGTGATCGAGCTGCTCACCGGGCGCAATGCGGCTCATCTCGGGCTCACGGATCGCGGGACGATCGCCGTCGGGAAGCGCGCCGATCTCAACGTGATCGACCACGCGAACCTCGCCGCGCTGCCGCCGAAGCTCGTCCGGGATCTGCCCGCGGGCGGCAAGCGCTTCGTCCAGAAGGCGCGCGGCTACGTCGCGACCTTCGTCGCCGGCGAGCTCGTCTGCGACCGGGGCGAGATCACGCCGGCGCGGCCGGGCCGGCTGGTCCGGGCAGCCACCTAAGCATCGATTCCTGCTGGGCTTCCGACGAGGCCCCGGCTCCCTCTTGACGGACGTTTGGGCGATCGCCTAAACCTGCCGCCCAAGGGAGCCACGACATGAGACCGGACGAGACCCGAGCGAAGATCCTGGCGGCGTCGGACGAGCTGTTCGGATCCCTGGGCTTCGACGCGACGACGACCCGCGACATCGCCGCGCGGTCGGGCGTGAACAAGGCGCTCATCCACTACCACTTCGGCAGCAAGGACGACCTCCTCGCGGCCGTGCTCGACGACTACTACGCGCGGCTGCGCACGACGCTGCTCGCGGCGATGGCGACGCCTTCGGACCCAGCGCGGGCGGCCTCGCCCGACCCGCTGGCAAAGCTGCTCACGGTCCTCGACGCCTACGGGGATTTCCTGGCGCAGAACCGCGCCTTCTGCAGCATCGTGCAGCGCGAGGTCGCGAGCGGCCGCCACATGGAGCGGATCGTGGCCGGCACGCTGCCGACCTTCCAGCTCGGCGCTGCGTGGCTCTCTCCGCTCGCCGCCGGCGCGCCCGATGGGCTCGAGCTCGTGCAGCTCTTCACGAGCGTCTACGGCATGGTCGTCACCTACTTCACCTACGGCGCCGTGATCGAGCGGCTGACGGGCGCGGACCCGTTCACGCCGGAGGCGCTGCAGGCGCGCCGACTCCACGTCCGGCGCGTCGTGACCCTGCTCTTTCACGAGCTGACGACGCGCGAGGCGACGCCGTGAGCGGTCTCCACCCGAAGAACGCCGCGATGAAGGCGAAGCTGCTCGCCGCGCCGCACTCGCTCTGCATGGAGCGCGCGCGCTTCTACACGGAGGCACACCGCGAGTCGGAAGGGCTGCATCCGTCCCTGCGCGCGGCGCTCGCCCTGCAGCGCGTGCTGCAGAAGATGACGATCCGCCTCGAGCCGGAGGAGCTGCTCGTCGGCAACCGCTCGTCGCGGCCGATCGCGCCGCCGCTCGCGCCGGAGCGCGGCGACTTCACCTTCGTCTTCGAGCACCTGCTCCCGGAGCTCAAGGCCTTCGGCTACCGGATCGATCCCGCCGACGAGCGGCTGCTCTTCGACGAGCTCATCCCGTACTGGAAGGGCCGCACGGTGCGGGACGCCAAGATCGCGGCGCTCCGGGCGCGCGGCCTGTCGAGCGCGCTCGATCTCTCCCCGCGCGCGTTGCAGCGGAAGGTCCGCAGCTTCGGCCTGCGCGCGCTCGGCCGCCTCGTCTGGGACGAGCCCCGCGCGAGCAGCTTTGCCGGAAGGATCAAACAGCGCGGCCGCTTCGTCGCGAGCCTGCCGCGCCTCGCGGGCGCCGTCCGCGCCGGCGCGGGCGACAACCTCAAGGGGCGCGGCCGCTGCACCGACACGCAGGCGCACATCGTGCTCGGCCACAAGAACGTCCTCGCGCGCGGGTTCTCCGGCATCGCCGCCGACGCCGCGGCCCGGCGCGCGCTGGTGACCAACGAGAGCGAACGCGCGTTCCTGCAGGGCGTGGAGCTCACGAGCGCCGCGATGCGCGACTTCTCTTCGCGCTTCTCCGCCGAGGCGCGACGGCAGGCGGCGCTCCTCCACGATCCGTCCCGCCGCGAGGAGCTGCTCGCGATCGCCGAGCGCTGCGACCGTGTCCCGTGGCTGCCGCCGCGCACCTTCGCGGAGGCCGTGCAGGCGCTCTGGTTCACGCAGAACGCCGCCATCATCAGCTACGGCGCCGGCAGCGGGATCACGCCGGGCCGGGTCGATCAGCTCCTCCTGCCATACTTCACGGCCGACGTGGCGCGCGGCGCGATCACGCGCGCGCACGCGCTGCGGCTGCTCGAAGAGCTGATCATCAAGCTCAACGACAACGTGATCATCTGGCCCAACCTCGGCGGGGTGAAGCTCAATCACCTCGGCTCCGACGTCGAGAACGTCACGCTCGGCGGCGTGGACGCGCAGGGCGACGACGCGACCAACGAGCTCACCTGGATCTTCCTGGACGCGATCGCCAACACGGGCCTCGCCACGACCGCCTCCTTCCGCGTCTCGAAGAAGAGCCCGGACGCGTACGTGCAGAGGGTGGTGGAGCTCCACCGCCGGACGAACTCGCCTGCCTTCCTGAACGATGAGACGGCGATCGCGGCGATGGTGCGCGACGGCTACACGCTGCAGGCCGCGCGCGAGTACTGCCTCGTCGGCTGCGTCGAGCCGAGCGGCAACGGCGACACCTACGGCGCGACGGGCGGCAGCAAGGTCTACTTCCCAACCGCGCTCGACCTTGTCTGGAACCGCGGCCGTACGTCGTTCTTCGGCGGGCGCGACGGCGCGGACACCGGGGATCCCGCGGCGATGACCCGCTTCGACGACGTCCTCGCCGCGTTCTACGTGCAGCTCGGCGCGATGGTGAGGGGGGTCACG
>CAYHCR010000046.1:0-11001 GCA_964354895.1 uncultured Myxococcales bacterium
GAAGGCGTCCTTGTCCTCCGCGACGTCGGGGCACTTGTCCTTCGCGTCGAACAGGCCGTCGCCGTCGTTGTCGGGCTCCGGGCAGCCGTCGTCGTCCTTGAACTTGTCTGCGTCCTCGGCCGAGTCGCGGCAGGCGTCGCTCTTGTCCGGGATCCCGTCGGCGTCGTTGTCCTCGTCGGGGCAGCCGTCCTCGTCCTCGAAGCCGTCCTTGTCCTCCGGCTGCTCGATGCACTTGTCCTCGGAGTTCACGAAGCCGTCGCGATCGTCGTCCGGCTCGGGGCGGCCGTAGACGAAGGAGAAGCCGAGCAGCAGCTCGTTGTGGCCGGTCGTCGAGCCGTCCTCGCCCGGGCCGTCGTAGCCATCCGCGCGGGTGTGGCGGTAGTCGACGCGCGCCAGCAGCCAGTGCGTCAGGTCGTACTTCACGCCGGCGCCCAGATACATCACGCCGTCGGTGTCATTCCCGAGCACGGTCTGGTCGGAGCTCAACTGCCAGCTGCCCGCGCCGACCACGCCGAACGGCGTGAGCTCGCGAAGAAAGAGGCCCGGGTACTGGCCGATCACGTGGACGCGGCCGCCCATCAGCGTCGTGGAGCCGTCGTCGACGGTGGCGCCGAGGCCGAGCTGGAGCTCGCCTTCGAGGCCGCCCCAGGGGCTCGGCAGCACGGCCGCGCGGCCGCCGAGCTCGAGGTGCGTGCCGAGCTCGCGGAAGGGCACGGCCGGGTCGTAGAACTCGTGCTCCGCAGAGGGGAAGAACCCGCCGAGGAAGAGGCCACCTTCGAGCGTGAGCCCGTAGTTCGGGCCAGCGTTCGGGCCGTCGTCGGACGGGCCGGCCGGGTCCGCGGTCGCGGGGGCGACCGGGGCGACGAAGTCGTCGGCCGCTGCGGCCGGAAGAGCCGCGAACAGAGCGGCAGAGAGCGCGAGGAGACGACGCACGGGATCCTCCGGGAAAAGCGGACGCGGAGCATAACCGACGCCCGGCCGGGCGGGCGAGAAATCCCGTGGCCCGAGGCCGGGGCGCGAGGTCCCGGCCGGGCGCCTTCGCGCGCGACAAGCTAGCCTCCGCGACTCCCGGAGGTCGTGACCCATGATGAAGCGTTGTCCCCGCTGCGCGGAGCTGCTCAAGCGGCGCCGCGTGCACCTCATCGAGATCGACGGCTGCCTCTCCTGCGGCGGCGTCTTCCTCGACGCCAACGAATTGCAGACGCTCGCGGGCGATCCCGACGCGCTCGCGTCGCTCGACGCGCTCTTCAAGCCGGGCCAGGTGCAGGGCCTCGGCGGCTCCCCGAGCAACGAGTGCCCGACCTGCAAAGCTGCGTTGAAGCCCTTCGAATACAAGGAATTCCGAGGGATCCAGCTCGATCGTTGCGTCGGCTGCCGCGGCGTCTTCCTCCACCACGGCGAGGCCGGTCAGCTCGCCGAGCGGCTCCGATCGGCCCCGGCGTGACGCTCGTCCGGCTCGGCGTCGGCCTGCTGCTCCTCGCGCTCGCCGCGCCCGCGGCCGCCGCGCCGATCCGCGTCGCGATCCTCGACGTGAAGGCCGTCGGCTACCCCGAGAGCTCGGTCGAGGGGCTCGTGCAGGTGATGGCGAACGCGATCACGAAGCGCATGGACGCGCAGGTCGTCTCGTCTGCAGACCTGCGCGCGATGGCGGGCGTCGGCAAGAAGAACCTCCTCTCGTGTCAGAACGCCAGCTGCCTCGCGGAGATCGGCGGCGCGCTCGGGCTGGACTGGGTGCTCGTCCCGGAGGTCGCGGAGCTCGGCGGCGATTACCTGCTCTCGATCTCGGCCTTCTCCGTGCGGCGGGGCCGGCCGGTGGCGCGGACGACCAAACACCAGAAGTTCCTGCAGCCGGTCATCGAGGCGGCGGGCGACACGGCCGTCGAGCTGCTGCAGCGCGCGACGCAGGACGAGGTCTCGCTCGTCGCGCGCCGGAAGAAGTTCGCGGTGCTGGACGTGGTGAACAAGCTCTCCGACGTGCCCGGCGCGGCGGGGCTCTCCTCGCTCGTCGCCGCGCAGATCTTCGAGCAGCCCGACGCCTACGTGCTCGGGGCTGCAGACGTGCACGCGGTGCTCGGCGCCGATCAGAAGCACCTGCTGGAGTGCGCGGGCGACTCGCCGGCCTGCCTCATCGAGATCGGCGGCGCCCTCGGCGTGAACTACGTGATCTCGACCGAGACGAGCCGGCTCTCCAACGAGTACGTCGTCTCGCTCGCGGTCGTCGACATCCTCAAGGGCGCCGTCGTCGGGCGCGTCGCCAAGCGCGTCGAGCACAAGGGCAACCTCGTGGACGCCGCACGCCTCGCCACCAAAGAGGCGCTCTTCGATCTGGGCCTCGGGGTCGGCGGCGAGGCGCCCGCGGAGGCCGTCGCGACGGGAACGATGGTCGCGCCGCGCGTCGTCGGCCACAGCGCCGCCTTCGGCTGGGTCATGGTCGGCACCGGGCTCGTCGCGATCGCGGGCGGCGCGTGGCTCTGGATGGGCGCCTCGCAGGTCGAGGCCAATGTGTCCGAGGGCGATCTGCGCGACGCCACCCTGATCCAGGCCGCGAACGTCGATCGAGGCATGTCGGTCGGGCTCGGCGCGGGCGGCCTCGGCCTCGTCGGCTTCGGCACTGCATTCCTGCTCGGCGCGGGAGATCCCTGACCGGCGCCCCGCAGCAGCCGGACGGCCGCGCTCGCCGGAGATCCCGGGACGCCGCGCTCGACCGCGACGCCAGCGGTGTGGATCAGCCCTTCTTCTGCTGCTCGACCTCGCGCCCGACCGGGATCAGGTGGTTCATCCGCTCGCGCTTCGCGTCGAGGTAATTGCGCGCGACGTCGCCGACCGGCACCAGCGACGGCAGCCGGGCCACGACCTTGATGCCGAGCGCCTCGATTCCCTCGACCTTCGCGGGGTTGTTCGTGACGAGCTGGACCGAACGCACGCCGAGGTGGTGCAGCATGGCAGCTGCCGCGTCGTACGTGCGCGCGTCGTCGGGCAGGCCGAGCAGGCGGTTGGCATCGACCGTGTCCGCGCCTTTGCCCTGCAGCGCGTAGGCCCGGATCTTGTTGGCGAGGCCGATGCCGCGGCCCTCCTGCCGCAGGTAGAGCACGATCCCCGCGCCGCGCCGGACGACCTCCCGCAGCGCCGCGTCGAGCTGCGGGCCGCAGTCGCACTTGAGGGAGTGGAACGCCTCGCCGGTGAGGCACTCGGAGTGCAGCCGCACGGTGACGCGCTCGCGGTTCGTGACCTCCCCGTGGATCAGCGCGACGTGCTCGACCGGCTCGTCGCCCCAGCGGAAGACGATCGCGCGGAACACGCCCGCCTCGAGCGGGATCTCGGCCTCGGCGAGGATCGCGAGATCGTTGGGGGTCTTGCCGTTCTTTGTCATCGCGTCTCCCGGAGCGTGCCCCCCGGAGGATGCCCGGAGGTCGTCCGGGTTTCTCGGCAGGCGCGGGCTCGACCGAAGTCGGGTGGTATATAGCCGCATGGCGACCGACGTGCTCGTGATCGGGGCGGGGATCTCGGGGCTCTCCTGCGCGCAGCAGCTCGTGGCGGGGGGCGCTCGGGTGGTGGTGCTCGACCGTGCGCGCGGGCCGGGCGGACGCTGCGCGACGCGGCGGATGGACGACGGCCAGCCGGTGGACCACGGCCTCGCCTTTCTCCACGGCGATGATCCGGCGTTCCTGGCGGCGCTCGACGCGACCGACGCGACGCCGCTGCCGGGTTGGCCGATCGTCGTCGAGGGAGAGGGACCGCCTTGCCAGCCGGCGGCCTATACGCCCGGCCAGCGTCGGCTCGCGTTCCGGGAGGGGAGCGCGTCGTTCCCGCGCTCGCTGGCGCGTGGCCTCGACGTCCGGCGGGAGCACACCGTGACGGCGCTCGCGACGCGCGGCGGCCTCGTGGTGGCGCAGGGCGCCTTCGGCGAGCTCGTGGCACCGCGGCTCGTGCTCGCGCTCGCGTTCGAGCAGGCCCTCGGGCTCGCGCGCTGCAGCGCGGTCCCGGCGCTGCAGACCGCGCTCGAGAAGCTCGCGTGGACCACCGGCAGCACGCCGATGCTGGCGGCGATCTGCCTCTACCCGCTCACGGTGCCGGCGCCGACGTTCGACGCGCTTCACCCCGGCGACGGCTCGATCCTCCAGAATGTCTTCCACGACTCGGGGAAGCGGCTCTCTCCCGCGCGCCGCGCGCTCGTATTGCAGAGCTTGCCATCGTTCGCCGAGCTGCGGCTGCGGCGGCGCGTCGGCCCGGAGACGTGGGGTCGCGAGCTCGTCGCGGCAGCGGCGGAGCGGCTCGGTCCGTGGGCGGGCGCGCCGGCGCTCGTCGTCCCGCACCGGTGGGAGTACGCGCGCGCCGCGCCGGAGGCCTCGTGCGCGGCGCCGATCGCGGTGGCGCTGCCGGAGGGCGCGGTGGTCCACGTGACGGGCGACTGCTTCTCGGCGGAGGCGGGCGCGCAGGGGGCCTTCCGCGCAGGCCGTGCGGCCGCGGCGGCCGCGGCGGCTTGACATCGTTTTCCGAACACTGTTCGGATGCCGCGCCATGTTCGACGCCACCCCGCCCACCCCGAGCGCGCGCGCGCCTCGCAGCGCCGCCGTCCGCGCGACGCCGACCCACGCGGACGAGCACCGCGCCGCCACCGCCGCCCGCCGCTCCCGCGAGCGGGACGCCCGCCGCACGGCGCTGCTCGAGGCCGCCCGCGCGGCGCTCGCGGAGGACGGGCCGCGCGGGCTCTCCATCCGCAACGTCGGTCGCCGCGCCGGGCTCTCGATCGGCGGCGTCTACGGCCACTTCGCCTCGATCCACCACATCCAGGCCGCGCTCGTCGCCGACGGCCACCGCTCCGCGCTGATCGGCGTACGGCGCCGCGTGAAGAAGAGCGACGACGCCGCGGCCTGGCTCGTCTCGGTCGCCGAGAGCTACCTGACCGCGCTGCTCGAGCGCCGCCGCCTCTTCGAAGAGACGGTGCGCTGCTGGTTCGATCTCGACGACGCGAACGTGCCCGCGGACGCGAAGACCGAGCTGCGCGAGGGCGTGCTCGAGGTGATCGCGCCCTTCGAGGAGGCGATCCTGCTCGGCCAGCAGCAGGGCCGCTTCCGCTCCGATCGCCGCGCCCGCCGCGTCGCCGCGCAGCTCTGGGGCGCGCTCAACGGCATCTTCATGGCGTTCATCGTCAACCCGCACCGCAGCGCGCGGGACCACAAGAAATTCCTGACCGGCTACGCGCGTGAAGTCGCGGAGTCGTTCGTCTTCCTGCTCGAGAAGGGAGCGCGTTCATGAACCGCAAGATCGCCCTCGCGGCGCTGCTGATCTCCGGAGTCGTCGGTGGCTGCGACTGCGAGGAGGACCAGGGCCTGCTCGGACTCGCGCCCGATCTGCTGCTGCGCGCGCGCGTCGGCGGCGCGGAGGCAGAGCTGCTCCTGCCGGGCCCGAAGCCGATCGTCTTCCCGCTCGTTCCGGTCGGCGACGAGCTCGTCGCGCTCGTGGAGCTGGAGAACTCCGGCGACGCAGAGCTGTCCTTCCCGGCGGCGCCGTCGCTGCTGGAGGGGAACACGGCCTTCGAGCTGCGCGACGTCTTCACGACCGCGTGCCCGGGCAAGGACGCGCCGTCGGGCGACGTGGTCGTGCCCGGCGGCTGCACCGCGCTGCTGGTCGCCTTCCGGCCCACCGCGCCCGGCGACTTCGCCGATCACCTCGTGCTCAGGACCAACGCCCCCGGCGCCGGCGAGCTGCACGTGCCGCTCGTCGCGGTCGGCGCGGCGAGCGCGCTCGTCGTCTGCGAAGGTGCGCGCTGCGCGATCCCCGGCGAGACGCTGGAGATCGACTTCGGGAACGTCGCGATCGGCGCGCAGGAGGCGCGGGCGCTCGAGGTGCGGAACCTGGGCTCGCTCGCGCTCGACCTGCTGCCGTACGTCTACGCGGGCTCGCCCGAGTACGGCGTCGCGCCGGCGCCCGAGGGCCGCGAGCTCGCGGGCCTCGAGATCTACCCGCTCACCGCCACGTTCGCGCCGGTCGTCGGCGGGCTGCGCGAGGGCACGCTGCTGATCTCGGGCGAAGGCGGCACCGACCAGCAGATCACCGTGCGCTTCACCGGCCGCGGCGACGCGCCCGCCGTCTGTGTGACGCCGTTCCCGACGGTCGACTTCGGCGAGGTCGTCGAGCGCACGACCACGACGCAGTCGGTCCGCATCGAGTCGTGCGGCAGCAAGGCGCTCTCGCTGCGCGCTGTTGCGCTGCTGACCAACGGCGAGTACGCGCTGCCGACGGGCGCGCCCGCCGCGCAGACGCTCGAGCCGGGCCAGTCCGTGGACGTCGCGATCGACTTCACGCCGCCGGCCGCGCAGGGCGCGCCATACCCCGGCCGCCTCAAGGTCGAGAGCGACGCGCCCGGCAGCGAGACGATGTTCGTCGCGCTCACCGGCCGCGGCGTGCCGCCGCGGATCTGTGATCTGCAGCCGATCGGCGCGGGGCTCGACTTCGGCCAGACGCTGCTCGCCTCCAGCAAGCGCGCCGACGTCGTCTTCCAGAACCTCGGGGCGGACACCTGCACGATCCCGCCCGGCGGCATCTCGCTCACCGGCGCCAACGGCGGCCTCTTCCGCGTCGTCGGCCAGCCGCCGGTCCCGCTCACCGTCGGCGCGATCGGCGCGCCCAACGCCGTCTTCCGCGTCACGATCGAGTACGGCCCGCAGGACGGCGTCGGCCCCGACACCGCGACGCTGGTGGCCGCGCCCGCCGGCGCGCCTCCCGCAAACATGCCCCTCTCCGGCACGCCGGTCGATCCGGCGGACTTCCCGTGTCTGCTCTCGGCCGAGCCGGCGAGCGTGCAGTTCGGCCTCGGCGGCGTCGGCTACGAGATCGAGGAGATGGTCCGCCTGCGCAACGTCGGCAGCGAGGACTGCAACGTCACGCTGACCGCGATCACCGTCGGCCAGAACGCCTTCCGCGTCGCGAGCAACGCGCTGCCGATCTTCGGCTCGCCGGTGCCCGCCGGCTCCTTCATGGACGTGAAGGCGGTCTTCCGCCCGCAGGCCGAGGGGCTCTTCTCCGGCAACCTGCGCGTCACGTACACCGACGGCGATCCCTTCGGCGGCGGCAATACGTTGCAGCTCGACGTCCCGCTCGCCGGCGAGGGCCGCGCCCCGCAGCTCTGCGTCAACCCTTCGAGCGTCGACTTCGGCGCGATCCCGCCGGCCGGCGTGCAGAGCCGCACGCTCGATCTGCTCAACTGCGGCGGCGTGGATCTCATCCTGCGCGGCGTGCGCATCGCGCCGGGCAGCCACCCCGGCTTCGTCTACGCGAACCCGCCGTTGCCTGCGTTCCTGACCCCGGGCCAGAGCCAGACCGTCACGATCACCGCCACCGCGACGCCGCAGGGCGCGATGCTCGGGGCGCTCGAGGTGCTCTCCTCCGACGTCGACAGCCCGACCACGAACGTCCCGCTGCGCGCCAACTCGCAGGGCTGCGATCGCGCGCTCGTCTGCCGCCCGAACCCGGTCGCGTTCGGTCCGGTCGAGACCACGACCTCGCTCGTGCGCTCGATCGTCTGCCGCAACCCCGGCGCGATCGACGTCGCGATCAACCCGAGCGTGCCCGCGCCGTTCCGGATCGTCCACGCGCCCGCCTCGATCGCGGCCGGCGGCGTCGGCGCGATCTCCGTGGAGTTCACGCCCGCGACGACCGGCGCCGCGACCGCGATCGTGGAGATCGGCGCGACCAGCTGCGACGGCGGCCCGATGCGCGTCACCGTCAACGGGACCGGCGAGGTGCGGAACCTCCCGCTCTGCATCGCGCCGGCGAATTTCACGCCCGAGGTGCTCTGGGAGTGGAGCGGCGGGGGCGTGCAGCCGCAGTCGCACCAGGTCTGGGCGAGCCCGGTCGTCAGCCGGCTCGAGGACACCGACGGTGACGGCGTGCTCACGCGCGCGGACCAGCCGCGCGTGCTCGCGATCACCTTCAACCACCGCGACTGGGACAGCATGCGTGACCCGGCAGGCCCGGTCCGCGGGATCCTGCGCGCGCTCGATGGTGGCACGGGCGCGGAGATCGTCTCGGTGATCGACCCTGCGTACTTCGTACAGTCCGGCGTCACGCCCGCGGTCGTCGATCTGGACGCGGACGGCTTCCCGGAGATCATCGCGCAGGGCTACGTCTACATCGCCGGCACCAGCGACATCCCCGGCGGACCGGCCGTGCGCGGCAAGTTCGTCCGCGGGTTCCTCATGGCGTTCGATCACCGCGGCCGCTTCCTCTGGCGCTCCCAGGAGTGGACGCGCTCGCAGGACGAGATCGAGGACATGGGCGGCCTCGCGGTCGGCGACGTCGACGGCGACGGCTTCGCGGAGATCGCGGTCGGCGATCACCTCTTCGATCGCAACGGCACGCTGCTCTGGCGCGGCGGCTTCGGCACCGGCTCGGTCGGCCACGGGCCGATCTCCGTGCTCGTCGACGTCGACGGCCAGCCCGGCCTCGAGCTCGTCGCCGGCAATACTGTATATCGTGCGGACGGCTCGGTGCTCTGGCGCCGACAGGATCTCCGCGACGGCCTGCCGGCGGTCTCGGACGTCGACAACGACGGCGACAACGAGGTCGTGATCAACAACGGCGAGCTCTTCGTGCTCAACGGCCAGACCGGCGCGACGATCGCCGGGCCGCGTTGGCCGCCGACGGACATGAGCATGGGGCAGGACTGCGTCCCGATGCAGGGCCAGGAGAACACCGACTGCAACATCATCCCGGCCGCGGTCGCGATCCTCGATCAGGACGGCGACGGCGATCTGGAGATCTCGGTCGCCGCGCGGAATGTATTGCTGCTCTACGACCACCAGCTCAACGAGGTGTGGCGCTCGGAGATCAGCGATCAGACCGGCGCGTCGGGGCCGACCGGCTTCGACTTCGAGGGTGATGGCTCCAGCAGCGTCGTCTACTCCGACGAGCGGCACGTCTACGCCTACGACCCCAGCGGTGCGACGACCTACACCGCCGACCACAACAGCGTGACGCTCTACGAGTTCCCGGCCGTGGTCGATCTCGACAACGACGGCCACGCGAACCTGGTGATCATCTCGAACGAGCCGATGTTCGGCAGTTCGGGCGGCGTACACGTGTATGGCAACGCCGGCCGCTCGTGGGTCCACGCGCGGGCCGCGTGGAACCAGCACGCGTACGTGGAGGATCTGATCGGCGACTTCGGCACGCCGCTCTTCCCGCACGGGCCGGTGCACGGCTTCCGGACCGCCACGCCCTCCTGCAGATAGCGGCAGAACGGCACGAGCCGCGCGGCGCCCGGGTGGGGCCGCGCGGCGGGGGCCGCCACGAGCGCCGCGCGGAGCTCAGGGCGAGGGCAACGAGCAGAGCCACGCCGCGATCGCGCGCGCTTCGCCTTCGGGCAGCCGCTCGTCCGGGTGGCGCCCCTCCACGAAGAGCGTCGGGCCCTGCTGGAGCGCCGCGACGATCCAGGCCGGCTGGAGCCGGTCGCACGCGCCGTCGAGCGTCGGGCCCTTCATGACGCCCGTCCCCGCCGCGACGTGACAAGTTCCGCAGGCGCGGCGCTCGAAGGCCGCCTGGCCCCCGGGCGCGGTCGCGGGATCGAGCGGCGGCGCCTCCGGCACCTCGTCCCGCTGGAGAGACGCGCCGATCCACGCGGCGAGCAGCGCCGCCTCGGGCTCCGTGATCCCGAGCACCGGCATGCGCTCGGGCTGGTCCATGCGGATCGTGACGGGCTCGACGAGGAAGCGTTGCAGCCAGGCCGCCTGCAGCCGCGATCCGGCGCCGTCGAGCGGCACGCGGGAGACGTCGCCGCCTTCGCCGTCGAGCCGGTGGCACGAGAGGCAGCGAAAGCGCGTCAGCAGCCGCCCCGTCGCGCCCGCGGGCAGGTGTGCCGCTGGCACGGGGCCCGGGCGCTCCGCGTGGTGGTTCACCCGTCGGTACGCGATCGCCGCGATCGCGACGCCGATCGCCTCGGCCTCGTCGTCGGCCACGGTCTCGTACGCGGGCATGATGCCGGGCACGCCGCCGAGGAGGTCGAACGAGCGCGGCGCCTGCAGGCGCGCGGCGATCCAAGAGGGCACGTCGGGGAAGGGCGGGGCACCGGACGGCAGGGGCAGCTCTGCGGTCCGGCGCGCGCCGACCTTCGCGAGCGGCACGCCGACGCGCGTTTGGGGGGCGCCTGGCGGCGCGTGACAGCCGTCGCAGCCGAGCCGCGCGAAGAGCGCCGCGCCGGCCGGTGCGAGCGTCGGATCCACCACGTTCGACTGCGCGGCCCACGCAGGCGCGCCATCGTCGGGCACCCACTGCTCCGCCGCGAACGCCGCGACGTCCGCCGCCTCGGCCGGATCGAGCCGGAATTCCGGCATCAGCGATTCGGGATCGATCGCGTGCGTGCCGAGCAGCCACGCGCCCATCCAGGCCTCGGACAGCTTTGCGCCAGCGATCGTGAGATCGACGCCGAAGGTGCCGCCGCGCTCCTCGAAGCGGTGGCAGGTCGCGCATCGCCGCCGCGCCACCGCGCGCCGCCCCCGATCGGCGTCGCCCGCGGGCAGCGTCGCCAGCGCGGGCCCGGGCGCCGCGAACAGGTGTGCGACGAGCGCGTCGCGCTGCGGCTCGTCGAGCGCGTAGCGCGGCATGCGGGCGCCCGCGAGCGTCGCCGCCGGCGCGGCGAGCCAGCCGCGCGTCCACGCCGCCGTCGTCTTCTGCGCGAGCCCCGGGAGCGGAGGCGCGTGCAGCGTCGAGGGCAAGCCCGGCAGCTCGTGGCAGCCCGCGCACCCGCGCTCCTGCACGGCGCGTCGGCCGCGCGTGAGCCGTGGAGCGCCCGGTAGATCGCCGCTCACGTGGCAGCCGCCGCACGCCGCCTCGCGCTCGAGCGCCGTGAAGAGCGGCTTCTCCCAGTCGGGCGAGGCCTCGTGCGCGGCGCGCTCGGTCAGCGCCAGACCCTGTCCGCCATGGCAAGGGGTGCAGGCGAAGCGCTCCGGCGGGTGCGCCGTGAGCCACTCGCCGGGGTGGGAGGCGGCGTCGTGGCAGTGCTCG
>CAYHCR010000047.1:0-10991 GCA_964354895.1 uncultured Myxococcales bacterium
GCCTCCTCGAGGTTCGCGAGGATCTGCCGCGCGCGCGCGAGCACCTCCGGCGGCAGCCCCGCGAGCTTCGCGACCTCGATCCCGTAGCTGCGGGACGCGCCGCCGGGCTGGAGCTTCCGCAGAAAGACGATCTTTCCGCCGACGTCGGCGACCGCGACCGTCGCGTTCTTCACGCGGGGCCGCTCGCGGGCCAGCTCCACGAGCTCGTGGTAGTGCGTCGCGAAGAGCGTGCGGGCGCCGACGACGTCGTGCAGGTGTTCGGCGATCGCCCACGCGATCGAGAGGCCGTCGAAGGTCGAGGTCCCGCGGCCGATCTCGTCGAGCACGATCAGCGATCGCGGCGTCGCGCCGGACAGGATCGCGGCCGTCTCGACCATCTCGACCATGAACGTGCTGCGGCCGCGCGCCAGATCGTCGCTCGCGCCGACGCGGCAGAAGATCCGGTCGACGAGCCCGATCCGCGCGCTGCGGCACGGGACGAAGCAGCCCGCCTGCGCGAGCACGACGGCGAGGGCGGTCTGGCGCAGGACCGTGCTCTTGCCCGACATGTTCGGGCCCGTGATCACGAGGAGCTGCTGCTCGTGTCGATCGAGCCGCAGATCGTTGGGCACGAACGGCTCTCCCGGCGGCAGCGCGCGCTCGACGACCGGGTGGCGCGCCTCGACGAGCTCCAGCCGATCGGAGTCGTCGACGATCGGTCGCGCCCAGCCGTGGTCGACCGCGACCCGCGCGAACGAGAGCAACGCGTCGGCCGTCGCGATCGCCGCCGCCGCCGCCCGCAGGCGCGCAGCCTCCGTGAGCACCCGCTCGCGAAGCGCCAGAAAAAGGTCGGACTCGAGCCGCAGCCGCTCCTCGTCCGCCGTGCCGAGCCGCTCCTCGAGCTCCTTGAGCGCCTCGGTGACGAAGCGCTCGGAGCCCACGGTGGTCTGCTTCCGGTGCCAGCCCTTCGGCACGAGGTGGAGGTTCGGCTTCGTCACCTCGAGGTAGTAGCCGAACGCGCCGGTGTGCTTGATCTTCAGCGAGCCGATGCCGGTCGCCGCCCTCTCCGCGGCCTCGAGCGCGAGGATCTTCTCCTTGCCGTGCTGCGTGAGCTCGAGCAGCTCGTCGAGGCGCGGGTCCCAGCCGGCGCGGAACATCCCGCCGTCGATCGTCGTCGCCGGGGGCTCGTCCACGATCGCCCGCACGATCGCCTCCTCGAGCGGCTCGAGGCCGCCGAGCGCCGCCGCCGACTCGCGGAGCAGCTCTGCGCCGCGCGCCTGCAGGAGTGTCCGAAGCGCCGGCAGCCGACGCAGCGACGCGCCGATCGCCGAGAGCTCCCGCGCCGTGCCCGCCTGCAGCGACAGCCGCCCGAGCAGGCGCTCGAGATCCCCGAGCCCACCGAGCGCGACCGAGAGCGCCTCCCGCGTCACCGCCTGCGTCGCGAGCTCCTCGACCGCGTCGTGGCGCCGCGTGATCTCCGCGACGTCGAGCAGCGGCCACGCGAGCCAACGAGACAGCAGCCGGCCACCGAGCGCCGTGCGCGTGCGATCCACGGCCCACAGCAGCGTGCCCTCACGCCGGTTGCCCATCAGCGTGCGCGAGAGCTCGAGGTTCTGGCGCGACGCCTCGTCGAGCACGAGGTGGCCGTCCGGGTGAAAGAGCTGCAGGCGATCGACGTGGCGCGCGTCCTCGGAGCGCTGCGTCTCCTCGAGGTACGCGAGCGCCGCGCCTGCGGCGCTGACCGCCGCGGGCAGCCCGGAGAGCCCGAAGCCGTCGAGCGTGCGCACGCCGAGTCGGCGCTGGAGCCGGGCCTCGGCCCGCTTGGGATCGAAGTGCGGCGCGTCGAAGGCGCGCACGGGCAGCTTCGGCAACGCGTCGTGCAGCGCTGCGTGCAGGCGCTCGCCTTCGGGTGACTTCGGGACGAGCACCTCCGAGATCCCGCTGCGGCCGAGCTCGTCGGCGAGTCGGCGCACGGAGGCGACGACCGCGCAGCGGAACTGTCCGGAGCTGGCGTCGAGCAGCGCGAGCCCGAAGCCGCCCTCCCCGGGACAAGCGGCGGCGAGGAAGCGATCTTCGCCGGCCTCGAGCAGCGCGTCGTCGAGCACGGTCCCGGGCGTGATCACGCGCGTGACGTCGCGCCGCACGATCTTCCCCGGCTGCGGCGCCTCGAGCTGCTCGCAGATCGCGACGGAGAATCCGCGCTCGATCAGCTTGCCGATGTACGCCTTCGCCGCGTGATGCGGCACGCCCGCCATCGGGATCTTGTCGTCGCCCTTCGCGCGCGAGGTGAGCGTGATCCGGAGGATCTCCGCGGCCTTCACCGCGTCCTCGAAGAAGAGCTCGTAGAAGTCGCCGAGCCGGAAGAAGAGGAAGGCGTCGGGGTGTTTCTGCTTCGCCTCGAGGTACTGCCGCAGCATCGGCGTCAGCGCTTCGGGGATCTGCGGCGCGGGGCTCGTCTCGTCGGGGCCGGCCATGGGGCTCTGCAACGTAGCCGACGCGGGGGCCGCCCGGAAGGCCGGTCGCGTGTAGAGTCCGCGCCCCCGCGCGACCAACGCCGCGCACGAGAGGGACGATCCTTGGCACAGCGACTGCTCGTGACCGCCGCGCTGCCGTACGCGAACGGTCCGATTCACCTCGGCCACCTCGTCGAGTACCTGCAGACCGACGTCTGGGCCCGCAGCCGGCGCCTCTTCGGCGCGGACGTGACGTTCGTGTGTGCCTCCGACACCCATGGCACGCCGATCGAGCTCAACGCCCAGAAGGCCGGCAAGCCGCCGGAGCAGTTCGTCGCCGAGTGGAACCAGAGCCACGCGGCGACGCTCGGGGCGTTCGGCTGCTCGTTCGATCTCTTCTACACGACGCACTCCGCCGAGAACCGGCGCTGGGCCGAGGAGATCTACCGGCGCGCGAAGGCCGGCGGGCACATCGTGCAGAAGCCGCTCGAGCAGTGGTACTGCGCGAAAGACGCCCGTTTCCTGCCCGATCGCTTCGTGAAGGGGACGTGCCCCCACTGCGAGGCGAAGGAGCAGTACGGCGACGTCTGCGAGAGCTGCCGGAAGGTCTACGCGCCGACGGAGCTCAAGGAGCCCTTCTGCGCGATCTGTCGCACGGCGCCGGAGCGACGCTCGAGCGACCACCTGTTCTTTCAGCTGGCGCACTTCCGGGACTTCCTGGACGAATACACCGCGCGGCCGGGCGTGCTGGATGACTCGACGCGGTCGTGGGTCCGCAAGTGGATCGAGGGCGGCCTCGAGGATTGGTGCATCAGCCGCGACGGGCCGTACTTCGGCTTCCCGATCCCCGACGCCCCCGGAAAATTCTTCTACGTCTGGCTCGACGCGCCGATCGGCTACCTCTCCACGACCGCAAAGCTGCTCGGCGAGGAGCGTGCGTTGGCGGAGCTCTGGTCGAAGGAGGCGGGCGCGCGGATCGTCCACTTCATCGGCAAGGACATCCTCTACTTTCACGCGCTCTTCTGGCCCGCAATGCTGCACGCCGCCGGCCTCGCCGTCCCGGATCGCATCCAGGTCCACGGCATGCTGACCCTCGGCGGAGAGAAGCTCAGCAAGAGCCGCTCGGGCAAGTCGCTCGTGACGGGCCAGCAGTGGCTGGACGCCGGCCTCGATCCAGAGGCGCTGCGCTGGTTCTACGCGAGCAACCTCGGCGCGGCGGCGAACGACGTGCCGCTCTCGATCGAGGAGATCAAGAACCGCGTCAACGCGGAGTGGGTGAAGACGATCGCGAATTTCGTCTCCCGCGCGCTCACGCCGCTGCAGAAGGATCTGGGCGGCGTGCTCTCGGCGCCGCTGCAGGACGAGGCCTCACAGGCGCTCTGCGCCTCGGCGCTCGCGGCGGCGAAGAAGGCGCGCGCGGCGTACGACGCCTTCGAGCTGCGGGACGCGACGCAGGCGCTCGTGCAGCTCGGGTTCGACGCGAATCGCTTCGTGCAGGAGCGCGCCCCGTGGACGAAGCGCAAGCAGGGCGACGAGGTCGGCGCGCGCGCGGATCTCACGCTCGCCGCGAACGTCGCGTGGGTCATCGGCACCTTCAGCAAGCCGATCATGCCGAAGGCCGCAGACGCGCTGCAGGCGATGCTCGGCGGGATCCCGTTCGAGCCGTCGCGCCTCGACGCGGGCCTGCCGCCGCTGCCGGCGGGCACGACGCTGGGGGCGCTCTCGCACCTCGCCGCGCTGCTCGACGACGAGAAGCTCGCGCTCGTCTGGCCGGAGGATCCCTCGCTGGTCGTGCCGATCCTCCCGCAAAAGGCCGAGAAGCCTCCGAAGGCGGAGAAGCCCGCCGAGCCGACGGCGCCGGTCGGGATCGTCACGTATGACGACTTCACGAAGGTAGAGCTGAAGGTCGGCCGAATCCTCGAGGCAAAGAAGGTGGAGGGCGCCGACAAGCTCCTGCAGCTCCAGGTCGATCTGGGGGAGGGCGCGCCGCGCACGATCGTCGCCGGCCTCGCGCTCCACTACGCGCCCGAGGTGCTGCCGGGCAGACACGTCGTCGTCGTCGCCAACCTCGCGCCGCGAAAGCTCCGCGGCATCGAGAGCCGCGGCATGCTGCTCGCCGCCGGCGGAGACGAGGGCGCGCTGGTGCTCGCCGAGGTCCCCGGCGCGCCCGTCGGCTCGCGGGTGAAATGAGCGCCGCGCCGCCCTCGCTCGAGGCGCTCCTCCAACGGATTGACGAGGTCGGCGCCCGCGGCGAGCGGGCCGACGCCGTCGCCGCGCTCGTCGAAGCGTGTCGCGCGGATCCGTCGCTGCGGGAGCGCTTCCTGCTCCGGTTCGTGACGCTGCTCGCCGACGACGAGGCCTCCGTGCGTGGCGAGGCGATCCCCGGCGTGCTGCTCTGCGATGGGCCGCTGGTTCATCTTCCGCGCATGCTCCGGCTCTTCCAGGATCCGCGGCCGGGCGTGCGGCTGCAGGCGGTGCTGCTGCTCGGGCCGATGGAGCAGGGCGAGGTGCTCGAGGCGCTGCGCGGCGTGCTGGTCGATCGAGACGTGCAGGTTCGCGGGGCCGCGTCGACGATGGTGCTCGCGCGAGAGCCGGGCAACGCCGAGGCGCGCGCGTCGCTCGTGGCGCAGTGCGACGAGCGCTCGGGGCGCTACGAGGCGCTGCTCTCGCTCGCGCGGGCTGGGGCGACCGCGGTCCGCGCGCCCGCGGTCCGCACGTTCGGCGCGTGGTTCGTCACCCGGCACGACCGGCTCGCGGCGGCCTTCGCGCTCGCGACCGTGGGCGAAGAGGCGGGCGCCGACTACGTGCTGGCGCGCGCGAAGCGACGCGGCCTCGATCGGCCCGCAGCGATCGAGCTGCTCGGCGAGCTGGCACGTCCGGCGGCGATCCCGATGCTCGCGACGATCGCCCGCGATCCCGCCGATCCGCTCCGCGGCGCCGGGCTGCGGGCGTGGGCCGGGACCGGCGCGCCGGAGGCCGTGCAGCTCTGCGAGTCTCTCGTCGCGGAGAAGGGCGGCGACGTGGATCTGCGCTGCGACGCGATCGAGGGCCTGCTGCTCGCCGGCGCAGGTCGAGCGGCGCTCGAGGCGCTGATCGCCCGCGGCGACGAGACGGCGCCGATCGCGCGCACGGCGCTGACGTTGCTCTCGCGCCCGGCCCACGAGCGCCGGCAGTACCTGCCGCTGGAGGAGTCGTGACGACGGGCCTCATCGATTCGCACGCGCACCTCGACGCGCGGTCCTACGCCGCGGACCTGCCCGAGGTCGTCGCGCGCGCGAAGGCCGCCGGCGTGCGGGGCGTCGTGCTCGTCGGGCAGTGGCACGCGCCGGGCGACTTCGGGCAGGCGCTGGAGCTCGCGGCGACGGACCCGCGATACTTCCGCGCGACGATGGGCGTGCACCCGCATGAGTGCGCGAACGTGCCCGCGGCGGACTGGGCGACGCTGGCGCTGCTGGCCCGGGATCCGCGCGTCGCGGCCGTCGGCGAGGCGGGGCTCGACTATCACTACGACCGGTCCCCCAGGGAGGAACAGCAGCGCTGGTTCCGCCACCAGGCCGCGCTCGCGCGCGAGGTCGGCAAGCCGCTCGTCGTCCACACGCGCGAGGCGGACGACGACACGGCGGCGATCCTCCGCGAGCTTCCGCCGCCCCGCGGCCTGATCCACTGCTTCACGAGCGACGCGACCGCCGTCCGCCGCTACCTCGATCTCGGCCTCTACGTCTCGCTCGCGGGCGTCGTGACGTTCAAGAACGCCGACGCCTTGCGCGACGCGGCCCGGCAGGTGCCCCTCGACCGGTTGCTCGTCGAGACCGACTGCCCCTACCTCGCGCCGCTCCCGCACCGGGGCAAGCGCAACGAGCCGGCCTTCGTGGCGATCACGGCCGCTGCGCTGGCGAAGCTTCACGGCGTGTCGGAGGAGGCGTTCGCCGAGGCGACGAGCCGAAACGCGGCCGCGCTCTTCGGCTTCTGACCCGTCAGGGATCCCGCGCGGCCTTCTGCCGGCGGGCGACATGCTCGCGCAGGAGCACCTCTGCGTCGCGCTCGATGCCGGCATCCGCGGGGCGCTGGCCCGGATCGAAGCGGAACTCGCCGGCCTCGAGCTCGAGCAGCTCGAAGAGCGCGGGCTCTCCGCGGATCGAGCCGTGCGCCGCCTGGACGAGCCGACCGCCGTCGAACCAGAGCTCCGCGGTCTTCGGGGCGCCGAGGATCGCGAGCTGGCCGGTGCGCTTCCCGAGCACGATCGTCCGGGTCACGTCCGGCAGCGACATCTCCTCGAAGTGGCCGTGCACCATCCGCGTCGTGCCCTGCGACTTCTCATCGACGATCCGGCGGATCTTGGTGGCGGCGGACGACGCGTCGTACGGCTTGAGCAGGTAGTCGGCGGCGCCGAGCGCGAGGCCGCGCTCGATCGAGGTCGGGTCGTTGCGGTGGCTCAGGAAGACGAGCGGCACGCCCGTGCCCTCGGGGAAGAGCTGGCGGAGCGCGTTGGCGATCGCGAAGCCGTCGCCCTGCGGCAGATCGATCTCGCTGACGACGAGATCGACCTCGCCGGACCGCACCATCTCGAGCGCGGCGTCGGAGCCGGTGACGTGGCGCGCGTGGACGCCCTTGCCCTTGAGCGCGGCCGCGAGCGGCGCGAGCGCCGCCTCGTCACCGTCGACGAAGACCGCCGTCACGTAGTCGGCCAGGAGCCGCTCGCGGAGCAGCTCGCCGGAGTGCAGCAGCTGGATCGCCTCGACGACCTTCGGATCGAAGAGCTTGCCCTGGTGCTTGACGAGCCACTGGAGCGCCTCGTCGCGGCCGAGGAGGCGCCCGAGGTGGTTCTGCGCGTTCTTGCTCAGGTCCTCGAAGGCGTCGATCGCCGCGATGATGCGCGCGCCGATCGGGATCGCGTCGAGCGCGCGCGCCTCGGGCAGCCCCGAGCCGTCGTAGGCCTCGTAGACGTGCGCCAGCACCTGGTTCACCTGGACCGGCAGGTGCACGGTCTCGAAGAGCTTGATCGGGGTGCGGAAGTATCGCCGGGCGTCCGCCTTGTACTCGTCGTTCGCGCCGATCGAGAAGAGCGTGAGGTGGCGATCGGGTCGCTTGCCGAGGTCGTGGAGGTAGGCCGCGATCGTGTTGAAGTTCACCTCGCGAGGCGGCAGCCCCATCCGCAGCGAGATCGAGCGCGTGCCGCGCGCGACCGCCGCGGAGTGGCCCTTCATCTCTTTCCGCCGCATCTCGAGCAGGCCGACCATGATGTGCAGCGTCTCGACGTAGTCGTTCTCGCTCGTGAGCGAGCCGCGGTGCAGCTCGTCGATCTGCGCGCGTACGCTCGTCGCAGAGGCGCCCGTCAGGCCGCTCGCGCGCGCCCGGGGATCGGTCCCCGCCCGGCCTCGAGGGTTCGTGTCGCTCGTCACGCGCGAGACGCTCGCGGGGGCGACGCCGCGCGAGGACTCCATCGCGCCGCTGAGCGCCGAGAGGTCGCCGCGCGCGAGCGCCTCGTCGAGCACGGCGAACGCGGTCGGGTCGCCGTAGTAGTGCTTCTTGATGCCCGCGAGGATCGCCGAGCGCAGGCCGACGTAGGCGTAGACCTCGGCCATGTCGGAGAGGATCTGGATCTCCGCGACGGCGGCCAGGTTCTGCGGCTCCGCCATCACGACGCTCAGGATCCGTCGCTCCGCGTCGACCATCAGCGGGAGCACGACCTGCTGCTCCGCGAGGCGCACGGGCAGCCGGTCGAGCACCTCCTGCGGGATCTTCACCTTGGAGAGCTTGTCGGTCGCGACGAAGCGGGTCTTGAGCTCCATCGCCAGGAAGCGCAGCAACGACTGTTCGGAGATGAGCTTGAGTTCGACGAGCAGATCACCGATCCGACCGCCGACCTTGGTCTGGCGATCGAGCGCCTGCGCCAGCCCCTCGGGGGACAGGAGTCCCGCCGCGAGCAGCTTCTCGCCGAGCTTTTTCTGGCTCTCGAACGTCTCAGTCATGGTCGTCGTACAGCCTGAAAGCGTAGCCCACGGCTTGGCGCGAAGCCACGAAACCGTCTGCGCGCCCGGGTCAGCCCTCCCACGGCTCCCACTCGTCCGCCGGCCCGCGCTCCGCGCCCGGGACGCGCCATCGTCGGATCTCCCAGCCTCGACGCTCGGACTCCTCGCGGAAGGCGGGCTTCGGATCGATCACGACGGGCTGGCCGATCGCCTCGAACAGCGGAAGATCCGCAGCACTGTCGGAGTAGAGCGTCGCGTCCTGCGGGTCGATCCCGTAGCGCGCGAGCACGGGCAGCACTGCGTCCCGTTTGCCGACGCGGAAGGTCGGTCCGCGTACGACGATGCCGGTGCAGCGATCGCCGTCGATCCCGCCGGTCGTGCCGATCGCGAGGTGCGCGTGGACCTCGCGCGCGACCTCCCGCACGATCGCTTCGGGGGAGCCCGACGCGACGATCACGAGATGGCCGGCGGCGAGGTGCCGGCGGACCTGCGCGCGACCTGCGTCGGTCACCCGCCGCCGCAGCAGCTCGCGGTGACAGCTCCGCGCCGCGAGCGCGAGCGTCACGGCCGGCACGCCCTCGTGGCACGAGGTCGCGATCCGGATCATGTCCTCTTCGCCGACCTGCTTGCGCGCGTAGGCGACCGCGGCGCGCGGGAGCTCCGTGCGCCACCGCGTGTCGCAGACGCCCTTCTGGAGCAGCCACCAGGTGAAGAGCGTGCCGGCGTTGCCCGCCAGCAGCGAGTCGTCGACGTCAAAGATCGCCGCGCGCCCCTGGAACGGCCGCACCCGATCAGCCCTCCGTCACGGGCTCCGGGCTCGACGGCGCCGGCTCGGTCGGCGCGGGCGCCGGCTCCGCGGCCGCGAGCTGCTCGAACGGCTTGAAGGTCAGCTTCGCCTCGGGCTTCTTGGCGGACCGGTCGGGCCGGTCCCCGTGCGGGCGATCTCCGGCGGGCCGCTCGGGGCGGTCGGCGTGGGGGCGGTCCCCCGCGGGCCGGTCACCGTGCGGGCGCTCTCCGCGCGGTGGCCGCGGCGGGCGCTCGGGGCGCGGGGGGCGATCGACGGCCGGTCGGTCGGCGTGGAGCGTCTCGACGATCGGCTTGTCGGCGCCCTCGGCGTGCGGGCGGCGCTCCTCCCGCTCGCGACGCGGGCGCGGCGGGCGGGCGGCGCCGCGGAAGCCCTTGCCGGGCGGGCCGCGGCGGCGACCTCCTTCGGTCGGGACTGCGGCGCGGAACAGCTCCTGCTCGTACGGCCGCTCGGGCTTCGTCCAGGTCGCGCCCTGGTTGCCTCGACCCATCTGCGCGAGCATCGAGTTCATCCGCGAGTCGATCTCGTCGAGCTGGTGGACGAGGTAGGCCTCCAGCGTCATCGGCTCCTTCGGCGAGCCGAAGGCCTTGGAGCCATGGTGCGCGAGCACCAGGTGGACGAGGTGATCCTCGAGCTCCTGCGGGAAGCCCGTGATCGCGCGCGCCTTCACGTGGATCCACTGTGCCATGCGGACGAGGTGGCCGACGAGCTTGCCCTCGTCGGTGTGCACGACCTCGCCGTGCTCGACGGTGTACTCGGAGATCTTGCCCAGATCATGCAGCAGCGCGCCCGCGACGAGCAGGTCGCGATCGACCATCGGGTAGTGATCCGCGAGCCGCTGCGCGAGCCGCATGCAGGAGTGCAGGTGCTCGGCGAGTCCGCCCGGATAGGCGTGGTGGATCGAGCGGGCCGCCGGCGCGCGCGCGAGCTCCGCGGCGATCGCCGGGTCCTCGAGGAAGGCGTGCAGCAGCGCGCGGACGTGCGGATCCTGGACCCGCTCGGCCTCGCGCCGGATCGAGTCGACGTGAACGAGGCCGGGGCTGGTGCCCTCCTTGCGCACGATCGGCTCCACCGGGGCCGGCGTGGGCGGCGTGAGGTCCTCCTCGGTCAGCGCGCCCGGTTCGGCCTTCGTGATCGTGTCGAGCGTCAGCTGCGGCGAGCCCTTGAACTCGACGACCTGGCCCTCGACGGCGACGAGATCTCCGTCTGCAAACGTGCCCGCGACGGTCTCCGGATCGTTCCACGCGCGGGCCTCGAGCGTGCCCGTCCGGTCGACGAGCACGACCTTGAGGAACGTCTTGCCGTTGCGACCGTTGAGCACGAGCCGCTGTGCCGCACGGAAGACGGACGAGAGCCGCCCGCCGATGACGATGTCCTTCACCCAGACCTTGTCCACGACGACCTCCCGCCACGCTTGGGGGCGCGGACCGTAGCACGACGGCCCGGCGTGCGTGGTAGCTTCCCCGCATGCGCAATGCCTTCGTGCTGCTCGCTCTTCTCGTCCCGATCGTCGCCTCGGCCGCCCCGGAGTGGGAGCTCGCCTCCGAGGCCGACGGCGTGCAGGTCTACAGCCGCGCGATCGAGGGCTCGGACGTCAAGGAGATGAAGGCGTACGGCTCGATCGACGCGCCGCCCGAGCGCGTGCTCGCGCTCCTCGCCGACGTCGAGGTTTATGAAGAGACGATGCCCTACACGGAGGAGAGCAAGCTCCTCAAGCGCGAGGGAAACGACCTCTGGTTCTACACGCGGCTCGACACGCCGCTCGTCGCCAAGCGCGACTACGCC
>CAYHCR010000048.1:0-10920 GCA_964354895.1 uncultured Myxococcales bacterium
CCTGAGGAGTCCCGATCACCGGAGCGCGCGGTCGACGCGCCGCTCCGCCGCGAGGAGGGCGCCTCACGCGCCTGACCCGCCGAGGGGCATGGGCGGACCGGCTGCTTCGTGTACTCCTGCGTTCGTCCCCCTCTGACCGGAGACGAACATGCCCGAGCTCGCCCGCCTCGCTGTCAGCGTCTGGTTCCAGCCGCGAGCGATCTTCGAGGAGCTCCGCGACGGCGAGCTCCCGCTCGGCTCGTCGCTGCTGATCAGCGGCTCGTGGGCGATCCTCGCCGGGGGGCTCGCGGCGACCGGGATCGTGCCGATGATCGAAGGCGGCGCCATGGCGGCGGGCGTGGCGGTGCAGGTCACGCTCGCGCCGATCGTCTTCGGCACGGTCCTCTGGGCCGCCGCTCGGGTGCTCGGCGGGGGCGACGCGAGCTGGCCCCGTGCGGCCAGCGTCGCCGCGCTCCTGACGGGGCTCTATCCGCTGGCGCTGCTGCTGCAGGCGATCTCCGCCCGCGTCGGCGGCTTCGGCGCGCTGGGCGTCGTGGGGATCACGCTGCCGCTGGTGATCGGCGTCGTCTATGCGTCGCTGGGACTCGTCCACGCGCTCGAGGCCGGCGGCCGCGCGACCGCGATCCTCGGCGGGCTCGCGACGGCCGGGCTCCTCGCCTTCGGCCTCCTGATCTCGCTCGTCGGCGGCGTGGTCTTCGATGGGTTCGATCGCGCCGAGGAGGAGGCGAAGTCGGAGCACGACCGTCGCCTGGCCGCGGCGCGTGAACAGGCCGCGGAGATGGGCTTGCAGGCGCCCGAGCGGGCACCGACGGAGGAGGACCACGCCCGCCGCCTGGCCGCTGCGCGGGAACAGGCCGCGGCCATGGCTGCGGCTGCGGTCGAGGAGCCGGCTGAACCCGCTCCGATCGAAGAGGTCGCCGAGCCCGAGGAGGTCGCCGAGCCGGAGGTCGTCGTCCCGGGGCCGGCGCGCGTGGCCACCGCGCCGGAGGTCGCGCCGACGCCAGCGCCCCCCGTGGAGGGTTGGGTCGTCGACTGCGAGAGCGTGCCGCCGGGCGCGAGCATCGAGGACGCCGCGACCGGGCGCGTGCTCGGCTTCGCGCCGACGAAGCTCACCTTCCCGAATTCGGTCGAGCAGATGGAGCTGCGGCTGCGGCTCGGCGCGGCCGTGAAGCTCGAGCGCGTGAAGCGGGGCGGCGAGGCGTTCCTGATCGTCGCGATGCCGACGGAGGAGGAGCCCGAAGTCCCGTGACCTTCGCCGGGCGGCGCGCGACCGAGCCGCTCCCGGGGAGCCGACGCGGGACCCCGTGCTAGCTTTCGGCCGTGCCCGCGCTCCCTTCGCTGCTCGCGCTCGTGCTCACCGCCGACGCGTCCGACGCCCCCCCTGTGCCCGACGTCGAGGAGGCCCCTCCGACGTCAGCTGCACGGCTGCCCACCCCCGCGCCGGCGCCCGCACCGCTGCCCGCGCCGGTGTCGGTCGCGCCAAAGCCGACCGAGACGGTGACGATCGACGGCGAGTACCGCCTGCGTCACGTCTATGTGAACCCGCTCGAGCTCGCAGGGGAGCGCGTGCGTGAGGTGATGTGGGCCGAGCAGCGGCTGCGCACCGACGTCGCGATCCGCGCGCCCGCGGTCTTCACGCTGCGGGTCCAGGCCGACGTGCTCGCCGGCGTGCTCTACGGCGACAACGGCACGTATGGCGGCTCGCCCGGCGTGAACTCCGGCGTCTCGCTCGCGACCAAGCGGCCCAACAACGCCGGCTGGAACGTGGGCCTCGGCGCGGGGCTCGATCCGCTCGATCCCAACAGCTATGCGCCGAAGCTCACGCCGCTCGAGCCCCTGCTCTTCAACCACGTCTACGTCGACGCAAAGCTGCCCTTCGGCCTCCTGCGCGTGGGCCGCCAGCCGATCGTGAACGGCGCGAACCTCTCCGCGCACGAGGGCAGCGCGATCAACCGCTGGGGCGTCTCCCGCTACGCCGACTCGGTGGATCGGGTGCTCGTCGCGACGAAGCTCGACGAGGCGGTGAAGGTCGCGCTCGGCGGCGGGCCGCCGAACCTCAGCGAGGACGACGGCCTGATCTTCGCGCTCTTCCACGATTGGCTCGGCCAGCACGACGTCGCAGATCCCGGCGACGACACCCGCCAGCTCGGCGCGGCGCTGCTCTTCCGCAAGCCGGCGATCGAGGTCGGGCCGCTGCTCGTCGAGAAGCTCGTCGCCGGCGCCAACGTCGTGCACCTCTCCGATGATCGCTTCGACAGCGACGTCTGGGGCCTGCCGCTCAAGTTCGAGGGGCGCTCGGGCCGCGTCGCGTGGGCGCTGCAATACATGTTGATCCGCGGCGAGAGCCGTGAGGTGAGCGAGGGCTTCGCGGCGCTGACCTCGCGGCCGGCCGCGATGCAGGAGATCAAGGGCGACGGCGCGCAGGCCGTGATCGACGTGACGTTCGGGCCGGTGACGCTGACGATGGAGGGCGACTACGCGAGCGGCGATGATGACCCCACGCCGACCACGCCGATCACCTCCTTCGCGTTCGCGCGCGATCTCAACGTCGGGCTGCTGCTCTTCGAGCACGTGCTGGCGTTCCAGTCGGCGCGCTCCGCGGCGGTCGGGATCCAGAACCTCGCGAAGCTCGACGCGCCGAGCTTTCCGATCACCGAGGCGCAGACCGACGGCCGCTTCACGAACGCGATCGCGCTCTTTCCGCAGGCAAAAGTGCAGCTGCTCGACTCGGCGCGGCACAAGCTCCACGCGCGCGGCGGCGTGCTCTTCGCGTGGCCCGCCGCGGACGGCGGCGTCGTCGATCCGATCCGCACCGCGCTCGCGACCGACGGCCAGAGCGTGAAGGACGATCGCGTGAACTACATGGGCGGCGATCCGGGCACGTACTACGGGACCGAGTTTGATGTGCAGGTCGAGTGGCTCTACGAGGAGGCGATGTCCGCGACGATCGAGAGCGCGTTCCTGCTCCCCGGCGACGCCCTGGAGAACGAGCACGGGCTCGCGGTGCCCTCCTTCCTGACCGAGGCGCGCCTCGGCTTCCGGTTCTAGCGGGATGCGCGCCCTCGCCGCGTCGCTGCTCCTGCTGCTGTCCGGCTGCCGCTACGACGGCCCGCCCGACGTCACGCTCGTCGCGCCCGACGGCGGCGCGTTCGTCAGCGGAGATCCGCTCGTCCTGCAGTTCTCCGAGCCGATCGACGCGGCGACGCTGCTCGTCCGCGTCTGGCCGGCCGTGCGCGACGGCGAGGGCGATCTCGCAGACGGCCTCACGCCGAAGCTGCAGGACTGCACACCCGCAAAGGTGCGCTGCACGGCGAGCGACGTGCTCCTCGTGGCCGACGACGGCCTGAGCGCGGAGCTGCGGCTCGATCCCGGGGGGCTCGGCAAGGCGGACGTGCCGGCGATCCTCGAGGTCGCGGCGGGGCTCGCCGACGAGGCCGCCAACGCCACGGGCCAGCCCTCGTACTTCGATTTTCTGTTTCGCCGCACGCGCACGCCCAACGACGGGCCGGTCGCTTTTGATCAGGGCGTCTACCTGATCGTCGCGGAGATCTCCGAGCCGCTGCCGGCCGTGCTCACGCTCCTGACGGACCTGCGGGTGCGCGAGGACGGGGTGGTCGCGCTCGCGGGCGCCGAGGGCGACGAGATCAACGGCGCGCCGAAGAACACGCGCGAACCGAAGGATCTGATCGTGGACGTCACGCCCGAGGGCTGGGCGGTCTTCGCCGGCGGCTTCGTCAGTCTTGCGTCCGGCGAGCGCTTCCTGCAGTCCGATCCGTTTGACCTGCTGCTCGACGCGGGACCGCTCGACGTCGCCATCAGCGGCGTGCGCATCGACGCGAAGGTCGTGAAGACGGAGGCCGGCGTCGATCGGCTCGAGGGCACGTTCTCGTTTGAGAAATTCCTCCTCGACCCCGGGCCGAACGGCTTCGAGTATCCCGCGGGCTCCACCTCGTTCGTGGCGGATCGCGTGCCGGACGAGGACGTCCCGGCGGGCACCCCGGAGGTCTGCGGGGCGCTCTGCGGCGCGGTGATCGGGCTGTGTACGCCGCCCGAGGACTTCCCGCCGCCGGGGCTCTGCGAGTGATGGAGCCGCTGCTGTTCCTCGCCGTCGCGCTCGCGCAGCTCGTGGAGACCATCACCGGCTTCGGCGGCACGGTGCTCGCGCTCTCGCTCGGCGCGCAGCTCGTGCCGATCCCGCCGCTCGTCACCGCGCTCGTCGCGATCGGCTGGCTGCAGAGCGCGTGGAACGTCGGCCGAAACCTGCGCGAGGTGCGGTGGCGCACGCTCTTCCTCGTGATCCTGCCCCTCACGCTGCCGGGGCTCGCGGCGGGCGCGTGGTTCGCGACGCGCGCGGACGAGCTGCTGCTGCGCCGCGCGCTCGGCACCTTCGTGATCGGCGCGGCCGGCCTCGAGCTCGTCCGGCTCCTGCGCGGCTCGTCCTCCGCAAAGCTGCCCGCGCCGGTGACCGCCGCCTTGCTGCTCTCGGGCGGCTTCGTCCACGGCGTGCTCGGCACGGGGGGCCCGCTCATCGTGACGTGGCTCTCGCGCGCGCTGCCGGAGAAGGCCGCCTTCCGCGCGACCGTCTCCGCCCTGTGGCTGCTGATGAATTCCGTGCTGCTGGTCAGCTTTGCGCTCCAGCCGCAGGGCTTCACGCAGGCGGCGCCGCTGCTGCTGATCGCGCTGCCGGCGCTCGTCGTGGGGATCGGGCTCGGGGAGCTCGTGCAGCGACGCGTGCCGGAGCGGGCCTTCCGGCTCGTCGCGCAGGCCGTGCTGCTCACCACCGGCGTGCTGCTCTGGGTGCCCCGATGACGCCGGCAGAGCTGTCCGTCGGCGAGCTGCTGCTGCAGGCCGCGAGCCTGTTCGGCATGAGCTTCGTCGGCGGCGTCTTCTGGGTGGTGAACGCCGAGACGACCGCCGCCTGGTACGCCGCGAAGCTCGGCTGGAACCCGTTCGCGGTCGCGACCGTCTGCACGGCCGGCCAGCTCACCGTCTACGGGCTGCTGTTTCGCACCGGTGGCTGGCTCGTGCCGAAGTGGGGCTGGCTCGCCAGACAAGTGGAGCGGACGCGGACGAAGCACGGCCACCGGCTCGAGGACGGCTACCTCGTCACGACGAGCTTCGCGGCCCTCCTCGGCGTGCCGCCCATGTCCGCCATGGCCGTGCTCGCCTCGGGCTTCACCGTCTCGCTGCGTCATTTTCTGCTGGTCGCGGGCACGCTGCGGTGGCTCCGGTTCCTGGCGATCGCCTTCGCCGGGCAGTCGCTGCTCGACTGGCTGGGACGCTGACGTCGGCGCAGGTTCTGCGAGCCCAGCGGCGTGGCTTCGGGGTCGAAACGCAGGTGTGGCGTCGGCGAGGCCCAAAGGGCCGGGCACGGGTCGTGCACTGGGCTCCTCTCCATTCGGAGGGGACGCCCTGCCTCCGAGCCACTCTCACTTGAGGTTGGATGAACGCCGCGCCGCGCTCGACGCTCCGGATCTTCACGTTCACGGCGCTCGTGTTCTTCGGCACGCTCACGCTCGCCGGCAGCCTCGTCGCGGCGGCCGAGCAGGCGCGGCGGGAAGAGGCGCGGCGGAGCGCGACGGAGCTGGCGGTCTCGTACGGCAAGCGGCTCGAGCACGATCTGACCCGGGCGATCGACACGACCTTCGCGATCGCGGCGATCGTGCGACAGCGCGGCGGCAGCCCGGACGAGTTCGCGGCGCTGGCGTCGGAGCTGCTGCGGCTGGAGGACCGGCGCCTCGCGACGCTGCAGCTCGCGCCGGCGGGCGTCGTGCGCGAGGTGGTCCCGCTCGCGGGCAACGAAGGAGCGATCGGCGAAGATCTCTTCGCAGATCCGGCGCGGCGATCGGCCGCGCTGGACGCCGTCGATCAGCGCCGGATCGTGCTGACCGGGCCGATCGAGCTGCGCGAGGGCGGCCACGGGCTCGTCGGGCGCCTGCCGATCTTCCTGCCGGACGAACAGGGGCTCGAGCGCTTCTGGGGCTTCGCGATCGCCGTGGTCCGCGTCGAGGCGCTGCTCACGCACCTCGGGCTCGAGCGCGGCACCCTCGGCGCATACCCGATCTCGATCACGCTGCGGACGGCGGCAGGTCCCTCCCCTCGCACCCTGCTCGCGACGCCGCGGCTGGCGCGCACGCTGACGACCGTACCGCTCGAGGTGGCTGACGCGACGCTGCACCTCTCGCTCGGGCCCACGCCGGGCAAGGTCGCCGGCAGCCTGCCCCTGGAAGTGACGCTCGCGGTCAGCTTTGCGGCGCTCGCGGCGAGCCTCGTCTTCGTGCTCGCGCGCAGGCGGGCGCTGCTCTCGCGGCAGGTCCACGAGCGCACCGCGGCGTTGCAGGAGACGAACAGCCGGCTCGTGCAGGAGATCGCGGAGCGCGAGCGGATCGATCGGGAGCTGCGGCGGATCTCCCGGCTGCACGCCGTGCTCACCGGCACGAACGAGGCGATCGCGCGCATACACGATCGAGGCGAGCTGCTGGGGCGTGTCTGCCGGCTCGCGACGGAGCACGGCGCGGTCGAGACGGCGTGGATCGGGCTGCAGGAGGCCGAGGTGCTGCGGGGCGTCGCGTCCGCAGGGCCGATGGTCGAGCTGTGTGAGATGTTTCCGCCGACCGAGGCCGAGCGGGCCGAGCTGCGGGCCGGTCGGAGCGTGAAGTGCGAGCCGGAGCGCGACGAAGGGCCCGCGCGCAACCGCGCGATCAAGGCCGCTGGCTTTCGGTCGGGCCTGCTGCTGCCGCTGCGCAGCGACGGCGCGCTGCTCGGCGTGATCTCGCTGCTCTCGCGGCGGGAGGAGGGCTTTCACCTCTCCGAGCTGACGCTCTTTCAGGAGCTCGCGGCCGATCTCTCCTTCGCGCTGGTCTCGCTCGAGCAGGCCGAGCGGCGGCTCGTCGCAGAAGAGAAGCTGCGCAAGCTCTCTCGCGCCGTCGAGCAGAGCGCGAGCGCCGTCATGATCACGGACATCCAAGGGCGTATCGAATACGTGAATCCGCGCTTCACGAGGATCACCGGCTGGCAGTCCCACGAGGTCGTCGGCGAGACGCCCCGCCTGCTGCGCGCGCCGCAGACGCCGCCGGAGACGCATCGCCGCCTCTGGGAGACGGTGAAGAGCGGGTTCGAGTGGCACGGCGAGCTGCACAACCGACGCAAGAATGGCGAGCTCTACTGGTGTCTGCAGACGATCTCGCCCTTGAAGGACGAGCGCGGCGCCGTCACCCACTTCGTCGCGATCACGGAGGATATCTCCGAGAGGAAAGAGGCCGAGTCCCAGATCCGCCACCTCGCCTTCTACGACCCGCTCACCGGCCTGCCGAACCGGCGCCTCTTCCGCGATCGGCTCTCGCAGGCGATCGCCCACGCGCAGCGCGACGACGACGGCCTCGCGGTCCTCAGCCTCGATCTGGATCGCTTCAAGACCGTCAACGACTCGCTGGGTCACCCCGCCGGCGACGCGCTGCTCCAGCGGGTCGCCGAGCGGCTCGCCCCGGAGCTCGAGCCGGGGGACACGCTCGCGCGGCTCGGCGGCGACGAATTCGCGCTCGTGCCCACGGGCGTGAAGCGCCCCGAGGAGGCGGCCAAGCTCGCGCGCGCGCTGCTCGAGCGGCTCGCGGCGCCCGTGATCATCGAGGGCCGCGAGCTCTATGCGGGCGCGAGCGTCGGGATCACGCTCTACCCGCACGACGGCGCCGAGCTCGACACGCTGCTGCGCAACGCCGATCTCGCGTTGTATCGCGCGAAGGACGAGGGCGGCGGCTGCTGGCGCTTCTTCACCGCCGATCAGAATACGGCGACGCAGAAGCGGATGATGCTGGAGAACACGCTGCGCGGCGGCATCGAGCGCGGCGAGCTGATCGTGCATTACCAGCCGCAGGTCGAGCTCGCGACAGGCCGAATCTGCGGCGCCGAGGCGCTCGTGCGGTGGGTCCATCCGACGCTCGGGATGGTCGCGCCCAACGACTTCATCCCGCTCGCCGAGGAGACCGGGCTGATCGTGCCGCTCGGCACGTGGGTGCTCCGCGAGGCGTGTCGCGCGGCGCAGCGCTGGCCCTCCTCTCGCGGGATCGCGCCGATCGTCGCCGTCAACGTCGCGGCGCGGCAGCTGCGGGAGCCGGGCTTCGCCGACCTCGTCGCGCGCGCGCTCGCGGAGTCGGGGCTGCCGGCCTCCCGCCTGGAGCTCGAGCTGACCGAGAGCGCCGTCATGGATCGCCCCGACGAAGCCCTGACGATGCTGCGCGCGCTCCACGTGCTCGGCGTCCGGCTCTCGATCGACGACTTCGGCACCGGCGTCTCGTCGCTCGCGCGGCTCAAGGCGCTGCCGTTTCATGTCATCAAGATCGACCGCTCCTTCGTCGACGACGTCGTGCTCGATCCGGGCGACCGCGCGATCGTCTCGGCGATCATCGCGCTGGGCCATTCGCTCGGCCTCGAGGTGCTCGCCGAGGGCGTGGAGACCGAGGGCCAGCTCCAGCTCTTCGAGGCGCTCGGCGGCGATCTGGTGCAGGGCTGGCTCGTCGGCAAGGCGATGCCCGACGACGAGCTCGTGCGCCTCCTCGAGCGCTCGGTGGACGGCCTGCCGCGGTTTCTCTCGACGGGCTGACGGCCGTCGGCCGGTGAGGCGCCTTGCGCGCGCCCGCGCGGCGTGGGTGGATCCCCGGAACGCCCCCGCACCGGTCGAGCACCGCGGGGGCCGGTCCGACCAAAGCGCGCCGCGGTGCCGGCGCAGAGGAGACGTATGGGCTCGCGCGCCTGGCTGCTGGTGCTGTTCGGTGCGATCGCAGCGCCGCTCCTCGCCCGGGCCGACGTCTCGCCCGTGATCACGTGGGACGCCGCGAACCCGACCGTCTCGATCCACAACCGGGGCCCGCTCGCGCGCACCTGGGGCTGGTCCTGCGACGACCCGAACGACAACTGGCCGCTCACGCAGCGCTGCCGGGTGATCGACGTGACGTTGGGTGCGCCGGGGACCCCGGGCGCCGTCGATCTGGTCGACGTCGACTGCGGCACGGCCGCCGCAGATCCCACCGTGGTGACCTACGCGTACGACGTGCCGGTCCCGCAGTCCGGCCACCAATACTATTATCAGGCCTCCTGCCGGGACAGCAGCGGCTGGTCGTACTGGCGCGCGTACCGCTTCTGGTATGACACCACGCCGCCGACCGTCGCGGTGACGAGCGGGCCGGCGGCGATGGGCGGCGCGACGAGCGCGACGTTCGACTTCCTGGCCGCCGACGACTCGTTCGACTTCGACTTCTCCGGCAGCGCCTATGTGTCGACCGCCTCGCTCTACTGCGCGCTCTACGACGACGCGACAGGGGTCGTGCTGCGGGCCGCGCAGCCCTGCAACACCTTTCAGGTCACCACCGCCGCGACGCTCGCGACGCACACCTTCACGGGGCTGACGGCGCGCCGGTACCGCTTCGAGCTCTACGGCCAGGATGGACCGGGCAACCGCAGCGCCGTGGCGACGTACGTCTGGGAGGTGCTGGACGGCGACCTCGACGGCGTGCCGGACGGGCCGGATAACTGTCCGTCGACGCCGAACGCGCCCCAGACGGACGGCGACGGCGACGGGCGCGGCGACGCCTGCGACAATTGCGTGGCGGCCGCGAACGCGGGGCAGGAGGAGCAGGACGGGGATGGCCGAGGCGACGCCTGCGACAACTGCGCCGCGGTCGCGAACCCGGCCCAGGAAGACCTCGACGCGGACGCGGCCGGCGATGTGTGTGACCCGGACGACGACGGCGACGGCGTCGCGGACGCGACGGACGACTGCCCCCGGATCGCGAACCCGGGCCAGGTCGACCTCGACGGCGACGGGCTCGGCGACGTGTGCGATCTCGACGACGACGGCGACGGGATCGCGGACGCGACGGACCTCTGCCCGCAGGTCGCAGACCCCGCCCAGGCGAACCTCGACGGCGACGGCCAGGGGGATCTCTGCGACGCGGACCTCGACGGCGACGGGCTCGCGAACGGCGTGGACAACTGCGCGGCGGCCGCGAACCCGACCCAGGCGGACCTCGACGGAGACGGGATCGGCGATGTGTGTGATCCGGACGTCGACGGGGACGGGATCGTCGACGCGACGGAGCTCGCGCTCGGCCTTGACCCGCGCAGCCTCGACTCGGACGGCGACACGATCTCGGACGCCGACGAGCTCGGGCCGCTCCTCCCGCTCGCGCGCGACACGGACGGTGACGGGTTGATCGACGCGCTCGACCTCGACGCGGACGGCGACGGTGTATCGGACGCCCTCGAGGCCGGCGACGAGCTCCTTGGGACGCCCCCGCCGGACACGGACGCGGACGGCCTCCCCGATCCGATCGACGACGACTCCGACGCGGACGGCGTGCTCGACGGCGCGGACGACTGCCGGCTCGTGGCCAACGCCGACCAGGCAGATCTCGACGGGGACGGCCTCGGTGATCTCTGCGACGACGACGTGGATGGCGATGGGATCCTGGACGCGGCGGAGCTCGCGCTCGGCCTGAACCCGCGCTCGAACGACAGCGACGCAGACACGATCTCCGACGCCGACGAGCTCGGCGCGATCGCCGCGCCGACCGACACCGACGCGGACGGCACCATCGACGCCCTCGACGACGACTCGGACGCGGACGGGGTGCTCGACGAGGAGGAGGCCGGCGACGCGGAGACGGGCACGCCGCCGGTCGACACCGACGGGGACGGCACGCCCGACTTCCAGCAGACGGACGCGGACGGTGACGGGGTCGAGGACGGCGTGGACGTCTGTCGGCTCGTGGTCGATCCGGCGCAGGTGGACACCGACGGCGACGGGCGCGGCGACGTGTGTGACGGGGATCTCGACGGGGACGGCGTGGCGGACGCAATGGATGACTGCCCCTCGATCGCAGATCCGGCGCAGCTCGACACGGACGGCGACGGCGCCGGCGATGTGTG
>CAYHCR010000049.1:0-10705 GCA_964354895.1 uncultured Myxococcales bacterium
GGATCTGCCCGCCGCTGTTCGCCGGCCGCGCGGACGCCAGCGAGATGGGATTGTGCGACTTGATGCCGCAGAAGTCTATGCTCAGGTCTGCCATGGGATCAGCCCCCCGCCAGCGTGCGCACGATATCCCGCACGGCGATCTTCGCTTCCTGCACCGCGTTGAGGACTTCCTTGCCGCCGTTCACGCAATCGCCGCCGGCCCAGACCTTCGTGTGTCCCGTGCGGTGCGTCAGGGCGTCGACGACCACGCGACCCTTGGCGTCGAGCTGCACGCCGGGGAACGACGTCGCCACGCCCGTCGCGCGGCTCTGGCCGATCGCGACCGCCACCAGATCCACGTGGACCTGCTCCTCGCCGCCCGGGACAGCTTTGCCGCCCGACGCCTTGGAGAGCGTCGCGCCGACGAGCGCGCCCTTCGCGTCGCGCTGCAGCGCCTGCACGATCCGGTCCTCGACGAGCCGCACGCCGTGCTTGCGGGCCGAAGCGAGCTCGTGCTCGTAGCCCGACATGTCGCTCTCCGCGCGGCGGTAGACCATCGCCACGTCCTCGAGCCCGAGCAGCTTGAGCTCGTGCGCGATGTCGATGGCGGTGTTGCCGCCGCCCACGACGATCGCGCGCTTCGCGCCACCGAGCGTGAAGCCCGCTTCGCTCTTGAGCTTCTCGATGAGGTCGACCGCGCCGTAGACGCCCGCGCCGTCCTCGCCCGCAGCGCCGAGCTTCGTGTCGGCGCCGAGGCCGAGGCCCACGAAGACCGCGTCGTAGTCCGCGAGCAGCGTTGCGGCCGACACCTGGCCCGCGCCGGCCGCACCGGCGACGATCTCGACGCCCGTCTGCAGCTCGACGTCCCCGAGCCCCATGACCCACGAGAGCTCTTCGAGCGCGTCGGCGCCCGGCTGCTTGTAGGGCGCGATGCCGAGCACGTTGAGGCCGCCCGGCACGGCGCGCTTCTCGAAGATCACCGCCTTGTGCCCCTCGAGCGCGAGCCAGCCCGCCGCCGCGACGCCCGCAGGCCCCGCGCCGACGATCGCGATCTTCTTCCCGGTGGAAGCTTTGCGGGGCTTGAGCGCGCTCATGGGCGTCTTGCGCAGCGTCGTCTCGGTGGCGTAGCGCTGCAGCCGTCCGATCGCGATCGGCGTGCGGCCCCACGCGGTGTAGACGCAGGAGCCGGCGCAGAGCACCTCGACCGGGCAGACGCGGCCGCAGGACCAGCCGAGCAGGTTCTCGTTGAGGATCGTGCGGGCCGCGCCCGTCACGTTGCCGGTCGAGATCTTGTGGATGAACGTCGGGATCTCGATCCCCGTGGGGCACGCCTTCACACACGGCGCGTCCGCGCAGTAGAGGCAGCGGTTCGCCTCTTCGAGCGCCTCGGCGTCGGTGTAGACGGGCTTCGCGTCAGCAAACTTCTGCTCGAGCCTCCCGTCGGGCAGCACTGCAAGCCTTGCCATGCGCGCGTCTCCCCGCGCGATCGACCGTGCCCGAGCCGGCAGAGGGACGTCCTCCGCCGAACGAGCGGCCTCGAAGGAGGCCCACCCGCGCACGCCGTCGCGCCCACTTGCGAAGCGCGAAGGGTGCCCCGCGCGATCGGAGCGGTCAACCGCAGCGCCATAACGCGCCGCGCCGAACCTGCGGCCCCCGCGGCTTGTCGCGCGCCACGGCGAGGCGTACCTTTCGTCGCCCTTTTCGCCCCCCACGGCAGGAGCGACCGCATGGCACTCGTCGTCCGAAACGGCACCATCGTCACGGCGCAGGATCAGTTCGTCGGCGACGTCCTCTGCGACGGCGGCGTGATCAAGGCCGTCGGCAAGGCCCTCGACGTCCCGGCCGGCACGCAGGTCGTCGACGCCTCCGGCCAGTACGTCTTCCCCGGCGGCATCGACGCGCACACGCACATGGAGCTGCCCTTCATGGGCACCGTGAGCGCCGACGACTTCTACTCGGGCACCGCGGCGGGCGTCGCCGGCGGCACCACGACGATCATCGACTTCATCATCCCGAACCGGAACCAGAGCCTGCTCGAGGCCCGGGATTTCTGGATGAACAACGCGAAGAAGTCGGTCGCGGACTACGCCTTCCACATGGCGGTCACCTGGTACAACGACCAGGTCAAGAGCGAGATGCAGCACGTGTTCCAGAACGACGGCATCCAGTCGTTCAAGATCTTCATGGCGTATCGCGGCGCGATCGGCGTCGACGACATCGAGCTGCTCGGCGTGCTCGACACCGCGCACGATCTCGGCGCGCTCGTCACGAGCCACTGCGAGCACGGCGACGCGGTGGTGGCGCTGCAGAACCGCCTCGCGGCCCGCGGGCTGCTCGAGCCGAAGTGGCACGCGGCGAGCCGGCCGTCGTATCTGGAGGGCGAAGCGACGAACCGCGTGATCAATCTTGCGCTCGCAGCCTCCGACGGGCGCAACGGCCACCGCGCGACGCCGGCCGAGGCGCAGGCGATCTACATCGTGCATCTGACCGCGCAGGAGTCGATGGACGCGGTCTACGCGGCGCGCAAGCGCGGCCAGAAGGTGCACGTCGAGACCTGCCCGCAGTATCTGCTGCTCGATGACTCCGTCTATGAGAAGCCGGACTTCGAGGGCGCGGCCTACGTGATGTCTCCGCCGATCCGTCCCAAGGGCCACCAGGAGTATCTCTGGAACGCGCTCGCGACCGGCGCCATCCAGACCGTCGCGACCGACCACTGCCCCTTCCGGCAGGCCGACCAGAAGATCGCAGGCAAAGACGACTTCCGGAAGATCCCCAACGGCGCGGCGGGCATCGAGAACCGCCTCACGCTGCTCTATACGGCGGGCGTCGCGACGGGCCGCATCTCGCTGCAGCAGTTCGTGGATGTGACCAGCACGCAGGCCGCGAAGATCTTCGGCCTCTGGGGCCGCAAGGGACACATCGGGCCGGGCTTCGACGCCGACCTCGTCGTGTATGACCCCGCCGGCAGCACGACCATCAGCGCGAAGACGCACCACCACAAGGTCGACCGCAACATCTTCGAGGGCTTCGTCACGAAGGGGAAGGTCAGCCAGACCATCGTGAACGGCCGCGTGCAGTACGCCGACGGCCAGCTCCACGTGGAGCGCGGCGCCGGCCGCTACCTGAAGCGCTGCTGATCGCCCCCATTCTTCTCAAAGGAGAGAGACCCATGAGCACCCAGACCAAGACGATCCACCCGCCCGCGTTCGCCGCGAAGAGCTATGCGTTCACCGAGTACGTCCCGGTGAAGAACTGGATCGGCGGCGCCTGGAAGGAAGGTTCGAGCGGCAACTGGCTCGCGATCGACAACCCGCGCCACGGCCAGCCGATGGGCAAGATGACGATCTCCACGGCCGCCGACGTCGACGCCGCCGTGCAGGCCGCGAAGAAGGCGCTGCCCGCGTGGAAGCTGACGCCGATGCGCGAGCGGGCGCAGATCCTGTATCGGCTCAAGGCGCTGATGGAGCGCGATCTCGACGAGCTCTGCTGGCTCGTGAGCCACGAGAACGGCAAGACCTACGCGGAGGGCAAAGGCGACGTGGAGAAGGGCATCGAGTGCGTCGAGTACGCGGCCTCGCTGCCGATGATGGCGGACGGCGGCCAGCTCGACGTCTCCCGCGGCGTGAACTGCCGCGTGACGTATGAGCCGCTCGGGATCGTGGCGGGCATCGTGCCGTTCAACTTCCCGGTCATGGTCCCGCTCTGGATGGCGCCCAACGCGCTCGTCGCCGGCAACGCGTTTATCCTGAAGCCCTCCGAGGTCGTGCCCTACGGCGCGATGAAGCTCGCCCAGCTGCTGCAGGAGGCGGGGCTGCCGGACGGGATCTTCAGCGTCGTCAACGGCCAGCGGGAGACGGTCGAGGCGATCGTCGATCACGAGGAGATCAAGGCGGTCGGCTTCGTCGGCAGCACGAAGGTCGCGAAGATCCTGTATGCGCGCGGCGGGGCGCTCGGCAAGCGGATGTTGTGTCTCGGCTCCGCGAAGAACCACGTCATCGTGGTGCCGGACGCGGACGTCGAGCTGACGGCGACGAACGTGATCGCGTCGAGCTATGGCTGCGCCGGCCAGCGCTGCATGGCGAGCTCGCTGATGGTCGCCGTCGGCGACGTGCAGCCGATCATCGACCGCATGGTGCAGGTCGCGAAGAAGCTCGAGCTCGGCAAGGACGTCGGCTCGATCATCACGGCGGCGTCGATGGAGCGCATCAACGGACACATCGCGGCGGCGGTGAAGGCGGGCGCGAAGGTGCTCGTCGATGGCCGCGGGGCGAAGGTCGAGGGTGCCAACGGCTACTGGATCGGCCCGACGATCCTCGATGACGTGACGATCGACATGCCGGCCGGCTGCGAGGAGATCTTCGGGCCGGTCCTCTCGATCGTGCACGTGCCGACGCTCGACGCGGCGCTCGCGCTGCAGAACAAGAGCCTCTACGCGAACGGCGCCGCCATCTTCACCACGCGCGGCATCGTCGCCCGCACGGCGATCGAGCGGCTGGAAGCCGGCATGGTCGGCGTGAACGTCGGCGTGCCCGTCCCGCGCGAGCCGTTCAGCTTCGGTGGCTTCAACTCCAGCAAGTTCGGCCACGGCGACATCACGGGCTGGGATGGTTTCCGCTTCTGGAGCCGCCCCAAGAAGATCACGGAGAAGTGGGCGAGCTACGCCGACGCCTCCTGGATGTCCTGAGCCCCTGCGCCTTCGGAGACCACGACCATGAGCAAGAGCGAATACCTCGGCTACCCGAACGCCTACGCGGCGGAGCCGATGCCGACGCAGCAGATGATCGACGCGTGCAAGCAGCACACGCTCTACACGTGGTCGGCGGGCAACACGGTGAACCCGCTGCCGATCGCGCGGGCCGAGGGGGTCTACATCTGGACGCCCGAGGGGCAGAAGATCCTCGACTTCAACAGCCAGCTGATGAGCGTGCTCGTCGGCCACGCACACCCGAAGGTCATCGCGGCGATGAAGCGTCAGCTCGACGAGCTGATCTTCGTCTACCCGCAGACGGCGACGCAGGTCCGCGCGCGGCTCGCGACGCTCCTGACGAAGCTCGTGCCGGGAATGGACGCCTTCTTCTTCACGCTCGGCGGCGCCGAGGCGAACGAGAACGCGATCAAGATGGCGCGGTTGTATACGGGAAGGCACAAGATCCTCGCCCGCTACCGCAGCTACCACGGCGGCACGAACCTCACGATGCAGCTCACGGGTGATCCGCGCCGCTGGTCTTCGGAGCCGGGCAGCCCGGGCATCATCCACGTGATGGATCCGACGCCCTACGAGTTCTCGTTCGGGAAGACCGACGCCGAGAAGAGCGAGGGGTGGTTCACCTATTTCGAGGAGGTGCTCGCGTATGAAGGGCCGCAGAACATCGCCGCCTTCATCGTCGAGACGGTCACCGGCACCAACGGCGTGCTCGTCCCGCCGGACGGCTGGTTCCCGCGGCTGCGCAAGCTGCTCGACAAGCACGGCATCCTGCTCATCTGCGACGAGGTGATGGCCGGCATGGGCCGCACCGGCAAGATGCTCGCGTACGACCACTTCGGCATCCGGCCGGATCTGGTCACGCTCGCGAAGGGCCTGACGTCGAGCTACTTCCCGCTCGGCGCCGTCGGCATGACGCACGCCATCCACGAGCACTTCCAGAAGAACATGTATCCGGGCGGCCTCACCTACAACTCGCACCCGGTGGGTCTGGCGACGGCGGAGGCCGTGCTGCACGTCATGATCGACGAGGGGATGATCGAGAACGCGGCGAAGATGGGCGCGGTCATGCGTTCGGAGATGGACCGGCTGCAGAAGAAGCACCCGTCGGTGGCGGACGGGCGGAACATCGGCCTCTTCGGGATGATCGACATCCGGAAGAACTCGAAGGGCGAGTCGATCGCGCCCTACAACGGCGCGCACCCGGCGATGGCGAAGCTCGGGACGTTCTTCCGCGAGAACGGCCTCTTCACCTTCGTGCGCTGGAGCTCCTTCACCTGCAACCCGCCGCTCTGCATCACGGAGGCGCAGCTCAAGGAGGGCTTCGCGATCATCGATCGCGGGCTCGAGATCACCGACGCCGTCTTCGAGGGCTGATGCGTCGCCTCGCCAACGGTCGACGCCCGTTCGGCGGGCTCCTGCTGCTCTGGGGGCTCGCCGGCTGCGCCCTCGCGCCCACGAGCCCCGACGAGCTCACTCGCTCGGACTCCGAGACGGGCGAGGAGTGTCGCGGCTGGACCGGGAAGAGCTGCGGGGCGCGCGGGCTGCTCGTCGCGGCCTGCAACGTCGGCGGCGAACGCTGCGAGCTGCGCCGGACCGACGGGCGGATCTTCACGTGTGACGCCGGCTGCGACTGCGATGCCGCGGCCACGCGGGCGCTCTCCGAGTGCGACGAATGACGGGGGCGCGACCTATGGGGAAGTATTGCGCTGGATCGGTTGGGCTCGCGCTGCTCCTGTGTGGACCCGTGACGGCGCGCGCCCAGTTCGCGGTCGAGCCGGATCCAGCCGTGCTCGAGCTCGAGCCGGACGCCCCGGCGCCCTCCGCCGAGCCGGGGGTCCTGCCCTACGTCAACTACGCCGAGCTCTCCCGGGCCGCGCTCGAGCAGCAGCTCGCGGCGCTCGATCGCGCGGCGTCGGCGCGAGCAGAGGCCGCACGGGCGCGCAAGGAGCTCGGGCTGACCGAAGAAGAACGGCTGCGGGTCGCAGGGAAGGTGCGCGAGATCGAGCGGGACTACTCGTCGGCGGTGACGGTGCCGGCTGCGCCCCCGGCGCCCGTCGCGGTCGCCCCGGCCCCCGTCGTGGCCACGCCCGCGTCCGGCGGCGTAGAGAACGCCCCCATCACCCGCATGCGGCAGGACGACGCCGTCGCGCTCGTGATCGGCATCGAGACCTATCGCGGCACGATCCCGCCCGCCGAGTTCGCCGAGGCGGACGCGAAGCTGTACGCGCGGTATCTGGAGCGCACACTCGGCGTGAAGCGCGAGAACATCCAGCTCCTCCTCGGCGACCGCGCGAGCAAGTCGGACATCGAGGCGGCGATCGACGAGTGGCTGCCCCGGCACGCGAAGGCCGGCGCCCCAGTCTATTTCTACTATTCGGGCCACGGCGCCCCGGACCCGCAGTCGGGCGACTCGTATCTGGTGCCGTGGGACGGTGATCCGGAGTACCTCAAGAGCAAGGCGCTGCCGCTGCCCCGCGTCTACGACGCGCTCGCCCGCACGAAGGGAAAGGTCTTCGCCGTCGTCGATTCGTGTTTCTCGGGCCTCGGCGGCCACTCGCTGCTCGCGCGGGGGCTGCGGCCGCTCGTGCCGGTCCGCGAGGTCGCGCCCACGAGCGGCACGATGGCGGTCCTCTCCGCCTCGACCTCGGCGCAGGTCACCGGCGCGTCGCGCACCTCGGCCCACGGGCTCTTCACCTTCCACGTGCTGCGCGGGCTCGCGGGCGCCGCGGACCGCGACGGCGACCGCGCGGTCTCGCTCAACGAGCTCGATGTGTTCGTGCGACGCAACGTCGAGGCCGACGCACGCGACCAGAACCGCGAGCAGTCCCCGCGGCTGCACCTGAGCGGCGGCAAGCCGGGGGAGTGGATCGTCGTGGACGGGCTCGTCGAGTAGCTTCGCCGCCGGAGCTCGTCACCCGGCTGCCCGGATGTTTCGAAGTACTTCCATCGAACTTGCCCGTACGTACTGTGGAATGACATCATCGTTTTCGAAGAGGATTTCGAAAATGGTGAGCAGGCGCAGCGCGCACGATCCCCTCGACATCCTGCGCACCGGAGGAGCGATCGCTGCCCGCGAGCTGGCAGCGTCGCTCGGCGTCTCCGCGCCGACCGCGCGCTCGCTCGTCGCGTCGCTCGGTGACGAGGCGGTCACGCTCGGCCGTACGCGCGCCACGAAGGTCGCCGCGACGCGGGACGTGCGCGGCGTCGGACGAACGGCCCGTGTGTTCACCGTCGACGAGCAGGGGGGCGTCCACGAGTGGGCGCGCCTTCATTTCCTCTTCGGCGATGGGACGGCCGTCGTCCTCCCAGACGGTGGCACGTTCGAGCTGCACGCGGGCGTCCCGTGGTTCCTCGACGACCTGCGGCCCCAGGGCTTCCTCGGCCGCGCCTTCGTGCGAGGCCACCCGGAGCTGGGCCTCCCGCCGCTCGGCGAGTTCCGGTCGGACGACACGCTTCGGGCGATCGCAGAGCGGGGCGACGATCTTCCGGGGCACCTGCTCGTCGGGGATCGCGCGGTGGAGCGCTTCCTCTCGAACGACGGCGCCGTGGCGCCCATCGCAGAGGGGGAGCGGTTCGCGCGTTATCCCGCGCTCGCGGCCCGCGCGCTCGCGGGCGAGGTGGCGGGCAGCTCTGCCGGCGGAGAGCAGCCGAAGTTCACGGCGCGGGTCGCGGACGGGGAGCGTCAGCGCGACGTGATCGTGAAGTTCTCCGGCCCCGTCGAGGAGGCCGCCGGACGGCGCTGGGCGGACCTCCTCGCCTGCGAGCACCTCGCGCTTCAGGCCCTCTCCCGTGCGGGTGTCGCCGCGGCGGCCAGCGAGGTGCTCGACGCCGGCGGGCGCCGCTTCCTCGAGGTGGAGCGCTTCGATCGGCTCCCGCCGAGGGGACGCCGCGCGGTCGTCTCGCTGGGCGCAGCGGACGCCGAGTTCACGGGGCGCGGCGGGCGCTGGTCGGAGATCGGCGAGGCGCTCGGGCAGCAGGGAAAGCTCTGCGCGGAGGACGTGCGCTGGATCGCGCGCATGGAGGCGTTCGGCCGGTGGATCGCGAACTCCGATCGTCACGGCGGCAACCTCGCGCTGCAATGGGATCCCGGCGCTTCGACGTTCCGGCTCGCGCCCGTCTACGACATGTTGCCGATGGCCTTCGCGCCGACCTCCCAGGGCGAGGTGGTCGACCGTGCGCCGCCGCGGCCGGTCGCAGATCCCACGGTGCTCGCGGTGTGGAGCGAGATGCGCGAGGTCGCGGCGCGCTACTTCCGCGACGTGCTCGCCTCGCCGCTCGTCTCGACGGGCTTCAAGGAGCGCCTCGACGTGCAGCGGTTGCTCGGGGACGGCTCGTAGCGCGGCCGGTCGGTTCGAGGCACGAGCGCCGGCGGGGCTCAAGGCGTGTCGGAAAATCGGCCCCGCAGAGCGGGGACCGATTGTCCGGCCCGCGCTTCGCGCGTGCAGACGCCTTGATTTTCGTTGGCTTCGCCCTTCGGGCTTCGCGTGAAGATTTGCCCGAAAATGGGATTTTCGGACAAATCTTCACTCCCTGCGGCCCCGCCTCACCACGCCGCGCTCGCGCGGGCTCACGCCCCCTTGCCGAGCTTCACCCGCCAGCCGAGCCAGAGCAGGTGGAAGCCGCCGAAGATCGCGACGAGCGCCCAGCCGAGCGGCGGCGGCGCCTCCATCGTCAGCAGCGAGACGACGAGGCCGAGCGTCGCGGTGGCCGACCAGATGAGCTTGAGGTTGAGCATCTGCCGGAAGACCTCGACGGTCGCGTTGCGGCCGAGCAGCGACTCGATGCCGATGCCGAACAGCGCCGCCGCGACGAGCCGCGTGGAGAGCGGATCGACGTGCGTCCAGCCGAAGAGCCGCAGGAGCGCTTCGGGCGCCAGAAACAACGGCACGGCGAAGAGCACGTCCGCCACGAAGTGGACGACGAAGCTCAGGCGCAGCAGCGGGGGGACCATGGACGTTCCTGTCTCGCGGAAGGGGCGTCGGCGCAAGCTCCCGCCGAGCCGGACGCTGCTGGCAACGAGCGGGCTCGTCCGTCCTCGTCTCGGGGGAGCGCCCTTCGTCGCGGAGCGGCACCGTCCCGCCCGACCGGTGCTCCAGCAGCAGCTCGTACGGCTCGCTGCCTCCCACGACGATCGCCCGGAGCCAGCCAGGCCCGTCGTCCTCGGTCGAACCGCCGACCCGTACGAGCCGCGCCGCGGAGGCGCAGCAGGCCTCGGCCTCTCCGTCGCGCGGCCGAGACACGGCGAGCGCGGCCTCGAACACGGCCAGCGTCGAGGCCCGCGGCCGGCGCGGCGCTCGACGGCGCGGGACAGCTTGACTAGACTTGGTCAAGTACGTCGCACAAGGAGCGCGCGGTGAAGCGTTCGAGCGTGAACATCTACGAGGCCAAGACCCGGCTCTCCCAGCTCGTCGACCAGGCCGCGGCTGGCGACGACATCGTCATCGGCCGTGGAGGCAAGCCGGTCGCGCTCCTGACGCGGCTTACACCGCCGAGGCGCAAGGTCCGCTACGGCCTGCTGAGAGGCAGGATCAAGGTGGCCGAGGACTTCGACGCGCCGCTCCCGGCGGCCCTCCTCGCGACCTTCGAGGGCGGCTGATGCGGGTGCTCCTGGATACCCACGTGTTCCTGTGGGTCCTGACCGACAGCCGGAAGCTCAAGGCGGCGGCCCGCAAGCTCATCGCCTCTGCCGACGCGGTCCATGTGTCGGCAGCATCGATCTGGGAGCTGGCCATCAAGGTCCGGTTGGGCAAGCTCAAGGGCGACCCATGGGCGATGGCAGAGGCCATCGAGCCCAGTGGATTCCTCGAGCTGCCGGTTCGAGCGAGCCATGCCGCGCGGGTTGCACAGCTGCCTGACCATCACGCCGACCCGTTCGACCGGCTCCTGGTGGCCCAGGCGCTCTCCGAGCCGCTTGTCCTGCTGACCGCGGATGAGCAGTTGCCCCGCTACGGCGAGATCGTGCGGTTGGTCTAGGCGCAATACCGTTCACATAGCGGCGGACCGCGCCCGCTTTCGCAGCTT
>CAYHCR010000050.1:0-10606 GCA_964354895.1 uncultured Myxococcales bacterium
CTCGTGCTCGAGAAGGGCCCCTTCTACGGGCTCAAGGACTTCCAGCACCACGACGAGCTCGCGGTCACGCGCGGCGGCATGTTCCAGCCGCTCCCGACCGAGGAGCCGCACCTCGTGCTCGAGGAGGGCCAGACCGAGGCGCGCCGGACGGACGATGGCTGGATCGCCAACTGCGTCGGCGGTGGCACCGTGCACATGTCTGGCTTCTTCCTCCGCTTCCATCCGGAAGACCTGCAGCAGAAGAGCGTGCTCGGCGCGCCGAGCGGCAGCACGGTGCAGGACTGGCCGATCACCTACGACGAGCTCGAGCCCTGGTACGAGCGCGCCGAGTACCTGCTCGGTGTCGGCGGCGACCACACGAAGAACCCCTTCGAGCCGCCGCGGAAGAAGCCCTATCCGCTGCCGCCGCCCGACGAGCACCCGCTCGTGAAGAAGCTCGACGCCGCCTCGGCGAAGCTCGGCTGGCACGCCTATCCGACGCCGCGCGCGGTGCTCTCGCGTCCGTATGGCGGCCGCGCGCCGTGCAACTACTGCGGTTACTGCGGCAACTACGGCTGCGAGACAGGCGCCAAGTCGAGCGTGCTCGCCGTCTTCATCCCGTGGGCGCTCGCGACCGGCCGCTGCGAGATCCGCGCGAAGAGCATGGCGACGGAGCTCGTCATGGGCGACGACGGCAAGGCCCGCGGCGTGCGCTACCTCGACGAGGCGGGCGCGCAGCACGAGGTGACAGGGCGTGTCGTCGTCGTCTCCTGCTCGACGATCGAGTCGGCGCGGCTGCTCCTGAACTCGAAGAGCAAGCGCTTCCCGGACGGCGTCGGCAACGCCGAGGGGCAGGTCGGCCGGAACCTCTGTTTCTCCTCCTTCGCGTCGGTGCTGGCGCAGATCGACCGAGGCGGCGGGGCGAAGGACGTGCCCGAGCTCTTCTCGCGCGCGCCGTGGCTCGGCCGCAGCGTGCAGGACTTCTACCGCCCCAAGGGCCTGCGGACGGGCGGCACGCTCCGGTTCGATCTGGCGCCGCCCAACCCGATCGCCAACGCGCAGATGGCCTCGATGAGCGCGGAGCCGCCGCTCTTCGGCCTCAAGCTCAAGGAGGCGATGCGGCATCACTTCCGCGAGAGCCGCATGCTCGCCGCGGAGATCTTCGGCGAGTTCGTCCCGACGCCCGGCACGCACGTGAGCGTCGACGGCTCGGTCCGGGACAAATTCGGCCTGCCGGTCGCGAAGATCACGCTCGCGCACCACCCCGAAGATGGCCTCGCGACGAAGCTCCTCGCCGACCGCGCCGTCGAGCTCTTCGAGGCGATGGGCTGCGAGCGCACGTGGATCCGCTCGGAGCTCGGCACGACGTGGGTGCTGCAGCACGGCGCGCTGCGCTTCGGCGTCGATCCGAAGGAGAGCGTGCTCGACAAGCACTGCCGGGTCCACGCGGTGCCGAACCTGTACGTCGTCGACGGCGGCTTCATGCCCACGAGCGGCTCGGTGCCCAGCACGCTCACGATCCAGGCGAACGCGCTGCGGGTCGCCGCACACCTGACGGAGCGGCTGCTCAAGCGGGAGCTGTAGCGCGCCTCGCGTGCAGCGGCGATCGAGGCCGGCCTTCGCCTCGCAGGCGGCTTCAGCGCTCCAGCTTCACCGCGACGGCCCGCTCCTCGCCGGCCGCGATCGTCAGCGTCACTTCCTTCCGCAGCCCCAGCTCGGGGTGCAGAAAGAGGATCACGTGGGTGCCGGGCGTCACGTCGACGTCGCGCACCGGCGTGAGCCCGAGCGGGCGCGTCCCGTCGAGCGCGACCTGCGAGCTCGGCCACGAGGTGAGCGAGAGCTTCGCGTTCGCGCCGGGCGGCGGCGCGTCGGTCGGCGCGCTCCGGCCGGGCCCGAAGAGCAGCAAGGCACCGACCGCGAGGGCGATCGCGAGCCCGGCGCCGACGGCGATCGCGATCGTGCGGCCCGGCCTGCGCTCCTTCAGGTTGGGGCCGATCGGCCGGCCCAGATCGGGCAGCTCGACCGTCGGCGAATTGGGCTGCAGCGCGCGGGCGCCCTCCATCTCGACGAGCAGCCGATCGCGCTGGCCCGCGGCGCCGAGCGACTGCAGCAGCTCCCAGGCGAAGAGGTCCTTGAGCCACTCGGAGAGATCGCTCGGTCCGAACCCGGGCGCGACGTGCGAGAGCGCCTGCATCAGCGCCGTGTTGAGCTCGCTCGCGCGTTGCCAGCGGAGCGCGGGGTCGTACTCGAGCGCCTTGAGCACCACGGAGTCCGCGGCGGCCGCCTCGGGCCGCAGCTCGCCGGGCGGCGCGACGGGGAGCTGGCGGCTGCCCTCGGCCCGCTCCCGATCCTCCGTCTCGGGGTAGGGAGGCACGCCGACGAGCAGCTCGTAGAGCACGCAGCCGAGCGCGAAGAGATCCGCGCGCGCGTCGATCGGGCCGCCCGTGAGCTGCTCGGGCGCGACGTAGGCCGCCTTGCCGCGCACGATCCCGGGAGAGGCCGCCGTCGCCTGCAGACGTGCCCGTGCGATGCCGAAGTCCGTGAGCTTCACCGAGCCGTCGTAGCTGACGAGCACGTTCTGCGGCGAGACGTCGAGGTGCATCACGGCGGTGCGGGTGCCCTGCGGCGTCAGGAAGTCGTGCGCGTAGGCGAGGCCGCGGGCGAGCTCGGCGGCGATGAAGAGCGCGGCGGCGACCGGGACCGGCTTGCCCGCCTCGCGGGCCTGCGCGATCAGCGCCTGCAGGTTCTGGCCGTGGATGTACTCCATGGCCAGGAAGTACTGCCCATCGACCTCGCCGAACTCGAAGGTCGACACCACGTTGCCATGCGTCAGCGGCAGCGCGACCCGCGCCTCGTTCACGAAGAGCCGGAGGAACTCCGGCTGCGCCGAGAGGGAGGGCAGGATGCGCTTGATGACGAGGATCTTCTCGCCCGCGGCTGGGACCTCCAGCCGCGCACGAAAGACCTCGCCCATGCCCCCGACGCCAATGCGTTCGAGGAGCTCGTATCGGCCGAACATCTCCGGCATCGCGGCGCAGAGTAGCGATCGACCCCTGCTCCGTAAAGGCGCAAGATCCGTCGGCACCGCGGTCGAGGCCCCGGCCCGGCCCTCGCTGGGGGTTCCGCTCTACGATCGGTGTTTTCTCTGTGGTTCCGAGAGGTTGATTCGCTCGCCGCGTCCGGGTCGTGGACCGCAGCCCCCAGCGGAGCCAGCAAAGATGTCCGATGGATCGGCCCAAAAGCCTGAAAAACAGCCAGCGGCACGCGCCTTGCTGAGTCCTCCTCTCGAATGCGGCCCCTACCCTTCGGAGCGCACATGAAGACGCAGACCCTCACGCGCAGCCTGATCCTCGGCTTCGCGCTCACCCTGACGGCCGGGACGGCCATCGCGCAGGAGAACCCGCCCGGTGGCGGCTCTGGCGAGTGCAACGCGGGCCGGTGCGGGACGCCGAAGCAGGACGGCGGCGGCGGCTGCGGCTGCGGCTGCGGCTGCTCGATCCTGGTGAACATGACGGACATGGGTGACACGTACTCGTCCAGCGACGACTTCGACGGAGACGGGTCGGAGGACGACTTCGACAACTGCCCGTTCGTCGCGAACCGGGATCAGTTCGACGGGGACGGGGACACGGTCGGCGACGGCTGCGACAACGCGGCGTCGCTGTCGAACGCGGACCAGCTGGACACGGACGGGGACGGGCTGGGCGACATCGCGGACCCGGACGTCGACGGGGACGCAGTGCTGAACGCGGCGGACAACTGCGGGGCGGTCTACAACCCGTCGCAGAAGATCACGCTGGGCGGGGCGCTGGGCGACGCGTGCAACGGCGACGACGACCTGGACGGCCTGCTGGACGCGGAGGACCCGTGCCCGAAGCTGGCGAACGTGTCGAGCGGAGCGGGCTGCGACGACGACGAGGACCTCGACGGGATCCTGGACGGGCGAGACAACTGCGCGTCGATCGCGAACCCGGACCAGAAGAACGTGGACGGGGACGTGTTCGGCGACGGGTGTGACGTGGACCTGGACGAGGACGGGATCCTGAACAACCTGGACAACGCCCCCGAGGTCGCGAACGCGGACCAGCTGGACCTGGATCGGGACGGGCTGGGCGACGTGGATGACCCGGTGTTCTGCTACGTGTTCGAGCAGGGAGCCGCGACGAGCTGCCTGAACCCGCTGGACACGTTCAAGGTGGGCGGGCTGGCGATCGGGCCGATGGAGACGGGGAAGGCGCTGAACCTGAAGCTGTTCGCGAACCGGGTGGACGCGGCGATCGACTACAGCTGGACGGTGACGAAGCGGCCCGACAGCTCGGAGACGGTGGTGCGGAACGCGACGGGGAAGGTGGCGACGTCGCTGGGCGGGTTCGAGTACCGGTACCTGGTCGGAAACGAAGCGGAATTCGTGCCGGACGAGCCTGGTGTCTACGAGATCACGGTGACGGCGAACCTGGTGTTCCAGGACACGGTGATCCCCGGCGGGTCGACGATCGGAAAGTTCGTGGTGCCGGTCGAGGTCGGTGGGGAGTCGCAGGGCGGGAACGCGGGCGGCTGCTCGACGGGCTCGGGGACGGCGTCGGCGGCGGGCCTCGGGCTGCTGGCGGTGGCCTTCGCGCTGGTGTCGCGCCGCCGGAAGTAGGAGCGGGCCGCGCCCGGGTGGGGCGCGAGCGCTCGTGAACGACCTGTCGGCCCGGTGAGCCTCGTGCTCGCCGGGCCGCAGTCGTTTGTCGGCAAAGCGCGCCCGCGCCCGGTCCAGCGGCCGCCGCCAGGGCCCGGAGCCCACACCTCCTGTGGAGTGCAGTCCACGACCGGTGCTGCGCGCCTCTTGGAAACCCAGCAAATTGAGCGATCGTCGCGTGGCCTTGTTCTTGCTTTTTGATCCATGAAACCGCTCCCGGGAGCCCGCCATGAAGACGCAGACCCTCACGCGCAGCCTGATCCTCGGCTTCGCGCTCACCCTGACGGCCGGGACGGCCATCGCGCAGGAGAACCCGCCCGGTGGCGGCTCTGGCGAGTGCAACGCGGGCCGGTGCGGGACGCCGAAGCAGGACGGCGGCGGCGGCTGCGGCTGCGGCTGCGGCTGCTCGATCCTGGTGAACATGACGGACATGGGTGACACGTACTCGTCCAGCGACGACTTCGACGGAGACGGGTCGGAGGACGACTTCGACAACTGCCCGTTCGTCGCGAACCGGGATCAGTTCGACGGGGACGGGGACACGGTCGGCGACGGCTGCGACAACGCGGCGTCGCTGTCGAACGCGGACCAGCTGGACACGGACGGGGACGGGCTGGGCGACATCGCGGACCCGGACGTCGACGGGGACGCAGTGCTGAACGCGGCGGACAACTGCGGGGCGGTCTACAACCCGTCGCAGAAGATCACGCTGGGCGGGGCGCTGGGCGACGCGTGCAACGGCGACGACGACCTGGACGGCCTGCTGGACGCGGAGGACCCGTGCCCGAAGCTGGCGAACGTGTCGAGCGGAGCGGGCTGCGACGACGACGAGGACCTCGACGGGATCCTGGACGGGCGAGACAACTGCGCGTCGATCGCGAACCCGGACCAGAAGAACGTGGACGGGGACGTGTTCGGCGACGGGTGTGACGTGGACCTGGACGAGGACGGGATCCTGAACAACCTGGACAACGCCCCCGAGGTCGCGAACGCGGACCAGCTGGACCTGGATCGGGACGGGCTGGGCGACGTGGATGACCCGGTGTTCTGCTACGTGTTCGAGCAGGGAGCCGCGACGAGCTGCCTGAACCCGCTGGACACGTTCAAGGTGGGCGGGCTGGCGATCGGGCCGATGGAGACGGGGAAGGCGCTGAACCTGAAGCTGTTCGCGAACCGGGTGGACGCGGCGATCGACTACAGCTGGACGGTGACGAAGCGGCCCGACAGCTCGGAGACGGTGGTGCGGAACGCGACGGGGAAGGTGGCGACGTCGCTGGGCGGGTTCGAGTACCGGTACCTGGTCGGAAACGAAGCGGAATTCGTGCCGGACGAGCCTGGTGTCTACGAGATCACGGTGACGGCGAACCTGGTGTTCCAGGACACGGTGATCCCCGGCGGGTCGACGATCGGAAAGTTCGTGGTGCCGGTCGAGGTCGGTGGGGAGTCGCAGGGCGGGAACGCGGGCGGCTGCTCGACGGGCTCGGGGACGGCGTCGGCGGCGGGCCTCGGGCTGCTGGCGGTGGCCTTCGCGCTGGTGTCGCGCCGCCGGAAGTAGGAGCGGGCCGCGCCCGGGTGGGGCGCGAGCGCTCGTGAACGACCTGTCGGCCCGGTGAGCCTCGCGCTCGCCGGGCCGCAGTCGTCTTCCGAGGTGGGGTCTGCGGACCTCACGCGAAAAGCCCGCGTTCGACGCGATCTCGCCGGGGTCGCGCGCGTCCGATGGGGGCCCGAGACCACGCCCGCGTCCGGCCAGGGCGTGAAGGCCCATCGTTTCCCTGCGTTTCTTCGGCCCCCCTGCGCTGGCCTCGCTCTTGCTGCTACGCTCTGCGTGATCCCTATCTGGAGGTTGCACATGTCTCCGTCCCGTGTTGGACGCGCCTCGCTCGCGGCCGCCGTACTGCTCCTCGCCGGCCCCGCTGCCGCGCAGTCCACCCCGCCGGACGACGGCTCGGGCGAGTGCGCCGCGGGCCGCTGCGGTACGCCCAAGCAGGACGGCGGCGGCTGCGGCTGCGGCTGCTCGATCCTCGTGAACATGACCGACATGGGCGACACGTATTCCTCGAGCGACGACTTCGACGGAGACGGGTCGGAGGACGACTTCGACAACTGCCCGTTCATCGGCAACCGCGACCAGCTCGACGGCGACGGCGACACGGTCGGCGACGCCTGCGACAACGCCGCGGCGCTCTCGAACCCCGACCAGCTCGACACGGATGGGGATGGCTTCGGAGACATCCTCGACCCCGACCTCGACGGTGACGCGGCCCTCAACGCGGCCGACAACTGCCCCGGCGTCTACAACCCCTCCCAGCACGCGAGCCTCGGCGGCGCGCTCGGAGACGCCTGCAACCCGGACGATGATCTCGACGGGCTGCTGGACGCGGAGGATCCCTGCCCGAAGCTCGCGAACGTCGAGAGCGGCGCCGGCTGTGACGACGACGAGGACCTCGACGGGATCCTGGACGGACGGGACAACTGCGCGTCGATCGCGAACCCGGACCAGAAGAACGTGGACGGCGATGCGTTCGGCGACGGCTGCGACGTCGACATCGACGAGGACGGCGTGCTCAACACGCTCGACAACGCGCCCGACGTCGCGAACGCGGACCAGCTCGATCTCGACCGCGACGGCCTCGGCGACGTCGACGACCCCGAGTTCTGCTACGTCTTCCACGGCGGCGCCGCCGACAGCTGCCTCAACCCGCTCGACACCTTCAAGATCGCCGGCCTCGCGATCGGGCCGATGGAGACCGGCAAGGCGCTCGATCTCCGGCTCCTCGCGAACCGCGTCGACGTCGCGATGGACTATGCGTGGGCCGTCACGAAGCGGCCCGGCGACAGCAAGTCCGTCGTACGCAACGCGACCGGCAAGGTCGCCACCTCGGCGACCAGCTACGAGTACCGCTACCTCGTGGGCAACGAGGCGCAGTTCGTCCCGGACGAGCCGGGCCGCTATGAGGTGACCGTCTCGGCGAACCTCGTCTTCGATGACGCCGTGATCCCCGGCGGCACGAAGGTCGGCACCTACGTCGTCACGCTCGACGTCACGGGCGCCTCCCGGTCCGGTGGCGACGCAGGCGGCGACGCAGGCGGCTGCTCGACGGGCGCGGGCTCGGCGTCGGCGGCCGGCCTCGGCCTGCTCGCGGTCGCGTACGCGCTCGCGACCCGGCGCCGCGCGCGCTGAGGTCGGGCGCGGCTGGGGTCGGGCGCGGAAGCGCCGCAGGCGTCGGCAGTTATGCAGGCGGCGGAGTCGGTCCCGGAGAGAGGGCACACATGCGTCGAACCTTCCCGCGCGCGCTCCTGCTGGCTGCGCTGGCCGCCTGCAGCGACGCGAAGCTCGAGCCGAAGCTGCAGGAGGGCCCGCCGCCGCTGGATGACAAGCTCGCGATCGAGGGCTCGATCTGCACGCGCACGCCGCGTGACGAGCTCTTCCCGGTGAAGATCCTGCTGCTGATCGACACCTCGAACTCGATGGCGATCACCGACCCGACGAACCAGCGGACCCGCGCGGTCGTCGATCTCATCGATCGCTACCGTGGCAACCCCGCCGTGAAGTTCGGCCTCGTCGCCTTCGACAGCCGCTCGGACGTGCTCACGCTGGACGACGAGGGCCGGCCCGGCTTCACGGCGAACCCGGATCTCGGCGCGATCACCAGCCGCCTCGACGCGCCCGATCTCGCGACGGACTACCAGGGCGCCCTCGCCACCGCGTACACCGTGCTCTTCAACGATCTGACCCGCTCGAGCCCCGAGGAGCGCGCGCGCAGCAAGTATGTCGTCGTCTTCTTCTCCGACGGCAACCCGGACCCGCAGTGCTTCCAGGACCCGGCGATGAGCGCGCAGGAGCCCTTTGTGTGCGATCTCGCGCGCGATGAGTGGCCCGACGTGCTCGACCCGCCCGCGGGCTACACGGAGGACGAGTTCCAGACCTGGTTCGCAGACATGGACGACGGCAAGGACTACAACACCGACGAGCAGGTCGTCCGGAAGATCGAAGACATCATGGAGCTGCAGGAGACGTTCAACGTGAACGAGCTCCGCGTACACACGGGCTTCCTCTTCGACCCGATCGTGATGGAGGGGCCGTTCGCGGAGGCCTTCCGGCTCGATCGCGACGCGGGCCTCACGCTGATGAACAAGATGCGTGAGGCGGGGAACGGCACGTTCACCGAGTTCACCTCCGGCGGCGCGATCAGCTTCCTGAATATCAATTACACGTCGGTGAAGAAGACCTACGCGCTGACGAACCTGATCGTCAGCAACGACAACGCCGTGCCCGAGGTCACCGGTCCGGCGCTCGACTCGGACGGCGACGGGCTCTCCGATCTCTTCGAGGACGAGGCGCGGCTCTGCGCGAACCTGGGCGGCGGCGCTCCCTGCGCGCTCGGGAACCCCATCGACACCGACGGCGACGGCTACTCGGATCTCTTCGAGGTGCGGCTCTCGGGCGCCGGGTTCGACCCGAAGGTGGCCGCGCTCGCCGCGGCGGTCTGCGACGAGCCGTTCGACACGGACTTCGACGGGCTGCGCGACTGTGAAGAGACCTACCTCGGCACCTCGTCGCGCCTCTTCGACACGGACGGCGATCGGGTCCCGGACGGGATCGAGCTGCGGGCCGGGCTCGACCCGACGGACCGCAACGACGCGCGCGCCGACGACGACGCCGACGGCACCCGCAACCTCGAGGAGATCCTCGCCCACCGCACGCCGCAGGGGCGCGAGCCGACCGACGCGATGCCGCCGGTCTACACCTACGAGATCGCCTTCCTCGCCGAGGAGGCCGACGGCCGCAACTGTTACGACTTCAGCGTGAAGAACGTGAAGCTCCAGACGACGCGGGCGGTGCGCGCGGACGCGCGCGGGAAGAACACGATCTGGGTCTGGTTCCTCGAGGGCCCGCCCAACGACCCGCGCGACTTCGGCTCGCTGCGACTGGCCTGCGTGACCGCGACGTACATCGCGCCGGACTTCAAGCTCCCGGCGCAGGGCGTCGTGCGGCTCAAAGAGAGCGATTTCTTCGATCCCCAGCTCGACGCGCCCAAGCCCTGCGTGGACCCCAGCGCCCCCGAGGATGACGGGACGGGCGGGGCCGGCGGCGGATCGCCCTGAAGCCCGCTAGGATGCCCGCGATGCCTCGTCTCCGTGCTCTCTGCGCGCTGCTGCTGTTGCCCACGTTGCTGGCCACCGCCGCCTGTTCGGACGCCCCGCTGCTCGGCGTGCCGCCGGCGCCGCCGTCGCCGATCGACAACAAGCTCGGCATCCGCGGCTCCTTCTGCACCGAGGACCCATCGACGGTCGAGTTCCCGGTGAAGCTCCTCTTCGTCGTCGACACCTCACAGTCGATGAACGTGACGGACCCGCCCGATCCGGCCGACGGCAACTACACCGGTCGCGCCCGCGCGATCACCGATGTGGTGAACACGCTCGCCGGCACGACGGGGGTGGAGGTCGCGGTCGTCGGCTTCTCGGGCGCGGTGCTCAACGCGACGAACGGCTTCACGCCGATCGTCACGCCCGAGCAGATCGCGGGCGTCGCGTCGGCGGTCGTCACCTTCAACACCGGCACCGGCCTCACGAACTACGAGGCGGCGCTCGACGAGGCCTACACGCTGCTCGTCACCGACATGGCCGACGCCGACGAGGTCCGGCGCGCGCGCAGCAAATACGTCGTGATCTTCGTCTCCGACGGCGTGCCCGATCCCTACGTCCCTCCCGAGGAGCTCTTCGAGCGCGTCGAGGACATCGCCAAGCTCGAGAAGGAGCGCAGGCTCGGCGAGATCCGCTTCCACTCCGTCTATCTCTCCGGGCGCACGCCGGGCTGGCTGCAGGCCGAGCCGGTGAACCTGCTCAAGGAGATGGCGCGGGTCGGCGCCGGCAGCTTCCGGAACATCGGCAACGGGGAGAAGATCAACTTCATCGACATCGACTTCACGTCGTTCCGCCGGATCT
>CAYHCR010000051.1:0-10555 GCA_964354895.1 uncultured Myxococcales bacterium
GCAGGGGCTCGTCCACCACCGCCGCGCCGGCCGGCCCTGGTGCGTGGGGCTCGACACCGGGTGCGTCTACGGCGGCGCGCTCACGGCCTATTCCCTGGAGGAGGACCGCTTCGAGCAGATCCCGGCGCGGCGGGAGTGGCACCCGAAGGCGCGGAGCTGAACGACCATGAATTTCCAGCGGCTCATCGGCCTCGTCCCGGTGGCGTTCGGGGCCTACTTCCTCTTCCGCGCGGTGATGGCCGCGCTCCGGCTGCAGCGCATCGTCTCCACGGAGACGACGCCGATCGCCCGGGCGCGCGGCGGCCTCGTCGAGCTCAAGGGCACGGTGCTCGCGCGCGAGCTCGTCACCTCGCCGCTGAGCGGCCGCGCCTGCGTCTGGTACAGCTATGCCGTCCACGAGCACCGCGGGAACGGGCGCAAGAGAGCCCACTGGGTCAAGCTTCGCAGCGGCACGGAGGGGCGGGAGTTCGTCGTCGCCGACGAGTCGGGGCGCGCGCTGGTCCGGCCCAAGGGCGCCGACGTGGTGCTCGATCCGGACGTGCACGGTCGCAGCGGGACGTTCCAGGATCCGACGCCCGATCTGCAGACGTTCCTTCGGCGCGTGGGCGTCGACTCGACCGGCCTCTTCGGCTTCAACCGCAACCTCAAGGTGACCGAGAGCTTCCTGTCGGACGGCGACGCGATCTACGTGCTCGGCGCGGCGCGGCGCTGCGGCCCGGCGGAGGCCGGCGACACCGGCGCGACGATCGTCGTGGACGATCGGGGCCCGGACTTCGTGCTCTCGGACAAGGACGAGACGGGGCTGCGCTGGAGGCTCGTCGGCGAGGCGGTCGGGCTCGGGCTCCTCGCGGCGCTGCTCGCCGGGTTCGGCGCAGTCCTGCTCACGGGGCGGCTCGGCTCGAACTGACGGCGGCGTCACGCCCGCGCGTCGACCGCCCGCAGCACGCGCGCAGACCTTCCGCCCTGCGCGACGTACCACTCGACGATCCGCTCCGCCTCGTGCGGCAGCCGGACGAAGCGGATGCCGACCCCCGCCGCGCCCGCCGCGCCCGCGCTGCGCCGGCAGACCTCACCGAGCGCCTCGACCACCGCGACCCGCTCGCCCCGCCCCGCGCGGAACGGCAGCTCGATCCGCAGATCGACCATCGCGCCGGGCGCGAGCGCCCGATCGGTCGCGAGGAAGAGGCCGCTGCGCGACAGATCCCGGACCTCGCCCGTCGCGCCCGCGGCGCCGAAGGCCACACCGGCCGCCCGGACCGGGACACGGGCAGAGCGCGACTTCACCAGGGAGGAGGCGGCGGTCGAGGGGCGAGGGGCCGTGGTCATGCCCGCGAACATCGCAATCGTCGTGCCAGCATCGCGGTGGGAGCGTCGCCGATTTTCCCAGCAACAACGGCAGGTTCTGTCCTCCCATAGCTATGGCATGGTGCGTCGATCGTCCAGTTGGGCCGGAACGGCGCCCCCCACCGACCAGCTTCTGGGCGGCCTCTTCCCCCTTCGGAGTGAGTGACGGCGGCCAAGGCAGCAAGCAGGCTGTGCCCATGAAGAAGAAGCGAATCGGCATCCTGACGGGTGGCGGCGACGTCCCCGGCCTCAACTCCGTCATCAAGAGCGTCACCTTCCGTGGTTGGGAGCACGGCTGCGAGGTCGTCGGGATCCGCAAAGGGTTCGAGGGCCTCACCCACGTGAACCTCGACGACCCGGCGAGCCGCGCGCAGTACGTGATGGAGCTCGACCGCGACAACACCCGCACGATCGACCGCGCCGGCGGCACGATGCTGCACAGCAGCCGCGTCGGCCCGCGCACGGTCAAGCAGCTGCCGGCCCACCTCGACCCGGCCGCCTACCCCTCGACGCGCGGCCCGAACGGCACGACGTGGGACCTGACCAGCCGTGTGCTCTACAACCTCGAGCGGCTCGGGGTCGACGTGCTGCTCACGATCGGCGGCGACGGCACGCTGCGTTCGGCTGCACACCTTCACGATCAGGGCATGCCCGTCATCGCCATCCCCAAGACGATGGACAACGACGTGCAGAACACCGAGTACTGCATCGGTTTCTCCACCGCGATCTCACGCGCGACGGCAGCCATCGAACGCCAGCGCACGACCTGCGGCTCGCACGAGCGGCTGGGGATCTTCCGCGTCTTCGGCCGCGACGCCGGCTTCACCGTGCTCTACACGGCGCACGTGACGTCGAACCGCTGCGTGATCCCCGAACACAAGATCGACCTCGAGCGGCTCATCACGCTGCTGCGCGACGAGAAGCGGGACAACCCCTCCAACTACGCGCTCGTGATCCTGTCGGAGGGCGCCTCCTGGCACGGCTACGAGGTCCAGGAGTACGGCCGCCCCGACGCGATCGGCCGACGCAAGAAGGCCTCCGTGGGTGAGGTGCTCGCGGATGAGTGGGCGCGGCGCACGGGCGAAGAGACGATCGTCTCCGACCTCACGTACGACCTGCGCTCGGGCGAGCCGGACTTCCTCGACAAGCTCGTCGCGAGCACCTTCGGCACGATGGCGCTCGACGCGGCGCTCGAGGGCGGCAAGGGCGTGATGAGCGCGATCGTCGAGGGCTGCTACGAGCTCGTGCCGATCCCGGATCCGACGCGCGGGCCGCGCCGCGTCGACGTCGAGCGCATGTACAACACCGAGCGCTACCGGCCGCTCTACGGGAACAAGCGCGGCCTGCCGATCTTCCTGTCACGACTGCCGCACAACTGACCGGATCAGGCCCCGAGGACGAGCCGCTTCACGGCCACGAAGTGCAGCAGCGCCGCCAGGATCACCAGCGCGTGGAAGACCTCGTGGAAGCCGAAGACGGTCGGCCACGGGTCGGGGCGGCGGAAGCCGTAGGCGATCGCGCCGAGGGTGTAGAGCAGCCCGCCGCCCATGATCAGGCCGAAGCCGACGACGCCGAGGCCCGCGAGCAGCTGCGGGAGCACGAAGAGCGGCAGCCAGCCGAGCGCGAGGTAGGGCCCGACCACCAGCACGCGCGGCGCGCCCGGCCAGAGCACGGCGCGCAGGATGCCGACCGCGGCGCCGATCCAGGCGATCGTGACGAGCATCGGGCCCAGCTCCGGCGGCAGCGCCAGCAGGTACATCGGCGTCATCGTGCCGGCGATCAGCAGGAAGATGGCGGCGTGATCGAGCCGCTTGAGGACGTTGCGCGCGGGCGGCGACCACATCGGCGTGTGGTACAGCGCCGAGATCCCGAAGAGGCCCGCCAGCGAGAGCGCGTAGATCGCGCTGGCGATCGCGGAGCGCGCCTCGGGCGCCGCGGAGACCAGCACGGCGCCTGCGGCGAGCGCGGCCGAGAAGGCGTGCAGGTGCGAGACCCCTCGGAGGCGGGGCTTCACACGGACGGGCGGGGCGGCGGTGGTCGCGGACATGGACCAGAGCGTGCGCCGAGCGCGTCACGCAGCGGTCACGGGCCTCGCTGGGGGCGCCGACCCGGCGTTCCGGGCCCTCCACGCGGCCTTCGTCCCTGGGGATTCGCCGCTGATCTAGCCTCGGCGCCGGAGGTCTTTCGATGGCGCGCCGTGCCCTGCTCCTCGCCCTGCTCCTGCTCGCCGCCTGTGCGGAGGACGCAGCGCCGGGACCCGCGGGCTGCGCGGCCGACGACGACTGCCCGGCGGGACAGCCGTGCGGTGCGAGCGGCCGCTGCCTGATCGTCGACGATGGCGGCGGGGGGGGGCGGGGGGAGCGACGGGAGGGTGGACGCCTGCCGGACCTCGACGGACTGCAGGACCGAGCGGTTCACGCTGATCCAGGACCTCTACTGGGACGGCGGCGGCGCTGACCTCGTCTGCACGGTCGCGCCCTCGACCTGCCCCGTCGGCACCTGCCCCGGCGTGAAGGAGTGCCTGCCGCAGGCCGGCGAGCGGAGCGGCCTCTTCCGCTGCGAGGCAGACGAAGACTGCGCCTCCGGCCGGTGCCTGCCCCTGCGTGACGGCGTCGGGATCTGCCTGCGCTCCTGCTCGAACGACGAGGACTGCCCTTCGACGGACGAGCGGAGCCCGTCGCCGTGGGGCTTCGGCTGCGGGGTGATCGAGGTCCGGGGCGTCACGCTGCAGAGCTGCCTGCCGCTCGATGGAGCGCGGCCGGAGGCGACGCTCTGCGCGCGCGACGGAGACTGCGGCGCGAGCGGCGAGGGGCTCGGCTGCCGCTTCGCCGGCCGGACGACGACCCAGCTCGACGTCGTGCCGCTCTGCCTGCCCCGCCCCCTCGCGCCGCGCCCGACGGGCCTGCGGTGCCCGCTCGAGGCCGACGCCGACCGGCCGACGGTCGAGTGGCAGCAGAGCTGCGGCGGCGGCGCCTGCGTCGAGCCGTGCCACGGCAGCCTCTCTGGCGGGTTGAGCGTCGACCTCTGCCGCGACCACAATTTCGTCTGCAGCCAGCCGTGCGGCAGCTCCACGGAGTGCCCGCCGCAGTACCTCTGCTCGACCGGCGACGACACCGAGCGGGTCGGGGCGTTCATCGACCTCCCGGCCGCCCAGCTCGATCGCGCGGAGGGGCGGGACGTGAAGCTCTGCCTGCTGCCTGCGCGCGGCTGCCTCGACGAGCGGGACTGCTGCCCGGCCGTGAATGAGCTCGGCCTCTGCGTCGGCGGCTGGGGGCAGGACCGGAGCCGCTGCGTGGTCGAGCCGCTCGACGAGGGTCCGGACTCGCGCCTGATGACCCTGTGCACGCCGCTCGATCCGCGCCTCGCGCCGCCGGGCGCCTGCTGCGCCGCGCACGACGACTGCGAGACGCGGCTGTGCGTGCCTGCGCGCGCGGGGAGCGCGTGCGACGGCGGGTCCGTCTGCTCCTCGCCGTGCGGGCCGGACGTCGGCCTCGACGGCGTGCCGGACTCGGGCGACGAGCTGGATCGGTGCGCCGAGCCGTACGCGCCGGGCGACTATCACGCGGCGAGCCGCTGCCGACCGTTCGACTACTCGCGGCGCTACGTGAGCCAGGCCGGGGGCGAACGGACGCTGACCGCGTCGATCCACGCGTGTCAGTAGGGACGACGGCGGCCGAGCAGCGCGGCGCCGGCGAGCACCAGCGTGAGCCCCTCGGGGGTGCCCGGGCCACCGGTGCAGCCGCAGCCGTCCTCGGCGTCGCCGCTGCCGGTGTCTCCGCCGTGCCCCGCACCGCCTCCGCCCGCAGCGCGTCCCCCTGCGCCGCCTGCAGCGCCTCCTCCGGCGCCCCCGCCCCCGCCCCCGCCCCCGCCGCCCGAGCAGAACCCCTCCGCCTCGCACGCGAGCGCGCACGCCCCGCAGATGCAGTCGATCACCTGCCGATACACCACCGCGCCCGTCGGCGCTGCGTCGAAGCAAGCGTCGCTGCACGCGACGTCGCCGCAGCCGTCCAGACACCCGAGGAGCGCGCTGCACGAGGCGTCGTTCACGCAACCGTCCAGCGCCGCGGCGCAGGCGCCCTGTGCAGCCGCCGCGCCGGTGACGCACGAGTCGCACGTCGGCGGCGGAGCCCCACCGGCCTCCACGTCGATCCACGCCCGGGGACCGACGAAGAGCTGGGCGGGGCCGAGGCCTGCGTCGAGGCAGTGCGCGGCCGTGAGCACCCACGCGTCGGGCGGCGCGACGCGGAGGATCGTCCCGGGGCAGCGCCCCGCGCCGAGCTCGAGCGCGACGACGGCGTCAAAGCCGAGCGCGGGCCGGCCGTTCGTGATCGCCCTGGCGAGCCGCGCCTCGGCCGGGGCGGGTGCGGGCTCCGGCCCGTCGCCACACGCGGCGAGCAGCAGCCCGAGGGCCATCGAGATCATCGCCGCGCGCGTGCCGTCCCCCACGAAGAGCCGCCCGAGGGGCGGCCGACCAAGACGGCCTTGCTGCACGAGCGCCGCTGACGTCAGCCCATCAGGTTGAGCCAGATCGCCGCCGCCGCCGCCGCGAGCGACTCGCCGGCGACCGCGCCCGAGGCGAGCGGCACGACGTACTTCTCGGCCGACTTCGTGCTCGCGCGCGACCAGACCTCGGCGATCAGCGCGCCGACGAAGAACGAGAGCGCGTTCTGGAACGGCACCACGAACGCGAGGCCGAGCCCCATCGCGCTGGGCAGGAAGCGCTTCACCTTCGCCGGGAGGACCGCCTCGAGCAGGACGAGCGCGACGCCGACGATCCCGCCGACGACGATCGCCATGCGCGCGCTCTCGGGGATCGTCTGGATGCCGGCGGAGAGCGCCTCGGCGACGGCGAACCACATGTTCGTCGCGGGCGGGTTGAACCGCTCGAGCGCCGCCTTGTTCGGGACGAGCAGGTACCAGGCCGGCACGACCGCCACGACGCCGAAGAAGACGCCGTACAGCTGTGCCAGGAACTGCTGCCGCGGGTTGGCGCCCAGCAGATAGCCGCTCTTGAGATCCGTGAGCAGGTCTGCCGACGAACCGGCCGCGCCCGCCGTCGTGCCGGCGGTCATCAGGTTGATCGTCTTGTCGGCCGGCGCGAGCAGCGCGTAGACCAGCTGCGTGATCTTGCCCATCGCGCCGATGGGCGTGGTGTCGGTCTCCCCGGTCGCGCGGCAGGCGACGAGCGCGAGCGCGAAGGAGAGGAGCACCGAGATCAGGCCGAGCACCGGGTGGATGCCCATCGCGAGCCACGAGAGGATCACGAGGCCGATCGTCGTCGGCACGAGCCCGGCGACGAGCCACTTCATCGGCACCTCGAGCCGCTCGATCGGATCCTCCGCGGCGCCGGCCTTGCCGACGGTTCCGATCCCGGAGAGCGCGCGGAGGATCGTCTTCCAGCCGAGCGCAAAAGAGGTCAGGCCGCTCGAGACCATCAGCGCCGTGCCGAGCCAGAGGCTCCAGCGCATCACCTTCACCGCCGCGAGCCCCCCGTCCGGCGCGAGCGCGACCTCGAGGTGACCGACGAAATGTTTGCTGCCCTCTGCCCAGTCCGGCAGCGCCATCGCCTGCGGCACGAGCACCAGGTAATTGATCAGCCCGCCGACGAGCATCGAGGCGGAGACGCGCAGGCCGACGATCATGCCGGCGGCGATCAGCAGGAGGCTCGGCTCGAAGGCGAAGCCGCCGAGCTGGTGGCCGTTGATCTGCTGCCCCTTCACCTTGAAGAGGTCGACCGCGAGCGGAAGGTCTGCCGGGATCAGCGTCGCGCCCGTCGCCTTGTCGTAGGGGATCGAGCGCAGCAGCCCGGTGAGGCCGCCGGCCGCGAGCGCGGCGAGGAGCGCGCGCGCCTTGTGCAGCGACTCCACGCCCTCTGCGTAGAGCGAGCGGAGCGTCTCGGCGGCGGCGATGCCCGACGGGAACGGCAGCTGCTCCTGGTTGATCATCTGGCGCTTCATCGGGATCGCGAGGAACACGCCGAGCAGCGCGACGAGCCCGACCCAGAACGTCACCGGGATCCAGCCCATGCGGCCCGCGTCACCGTTGATGAGCAGGAGCGCGCCCACGGCCGTCGCCAGCGTGCCGCCCGTCGAGTAGCCGGCAGCCGACGCGGTCGACTGCATGCAGTTGTTCTCGAGCATCGTCATCTTCGTCTTCGCGACACGGGCGGCGACGAGCCCGTTCCAGATCGCGTACGAGAGGACGCAGGCCGTGATCGCGACGCCGAACGCCCAGCCGAGCTTGAGCGTGGTGTACAGGTTCGCCACGCTCATCGCCATGCCGAGCAGGCCGCCCATCAACACGGCGCGCCAGGTGAGCTGGGGCACACCGTCGCCGGCGTAGACGTGCTTGACCCACGCCGCGTCGCGCTCTTCGAGCGGCAGCTGGAGCAGATCGATCGGAGTCGCGATGGGAGCCGCGACGGCCTCGGACGACGGAGTGGGTGCGCTCACGGGCGGCAACATCGCCGGCCCGTGGCGCGATCGCAAACCGGCTACGGCAGGCAGGTCCCGGCGAAACAGCCCTCGTTCGGGAAGCAGTCGACGTCCGCGTTGCAGGGGCGGCAGGCGCCCTCGTACGCGACCCCGACCCCGTGGCAGGCGGTGTCCGCCGCGCCGCACGCGTAGTCGCGGCCGTCGGTCCCGCAGACCGGATCGGGGATGAGGCAGGAGATCTCACACGGCGGACCACAGACGCCAGCCATGCAGACCTCGCCGTTCCCGCAGTCCGCGTTGCTCCCGCACGCGCCCATGCCGCCGCACTCGCCCTCGTGCGCGATCGCGACGTTCACGCAGCCCGCCTCGCAGGCGTTGCCGTAGGTGACGCCGTCGACGCCGCAGACCGGCGCGAAGACGGCCGGGCAGACACACTCGCCGCCGGGGACACAGGCGCCGTCGAGGCAGCGCTCGCCCATCGCGCAGTCACCGTCGCTCCGGCAGGCCGGCGCGTCGCACGCACCGTCGCCGACGATCGCGACGTGGTGGCACTCGGCGTCACATGCGTTGCCGTACGTGACGCCGTCCGCGCCACACACCGGCGCGAAGAGATCGGGGCAGGCGCAGGCCGCGCACGCGCCGGCCTCGCAGAGCTCCCCGATCAGGCACTGATCGCTCGAGGTGCAGCCCTCACAGGAGAGCTGACAGCTGCTGTCGACACAGAGCGCCGCGCAGTTGGCCGCGCCGGGCTGCGGACAATCGAGGTTCGTCCCGCACTCGTTGCACACGCAGAGCTCGCAGCCGTTCGCGTCGTGGCGATTGCCGAACGGGCAGGCGAGGTCGCAGAGCGGCGGGCAGTCGGGCAGGCACTCGCCGGCGACACACAAGGAGCCGTCCGGGCAGTCGGCGTCCATCACGCAGCCAGGGAGGCAGGCGCACGTGAAACAGCCATTCTCGTCCTGTGCGAAGCCGTGCTCACAGAAGAGCGCGCAGTCGACCGGCACGCAGGCCGGGACGCAGTAGCCACCGTCGCAGAGCGAGTCGGGCGGGCAGTCGGCGTCCACCGCGCACTCGGCCTGACACGCGACCTCGCACGCGCCGGCCTGGCAGCTCGCGGCGCAGTGCGGCGCGCCGGGGACCTGGGGGCAGTCGGCGTCGGTCGTGCAGCCTGCGTCGCAGTAGCTGTCGCAGGTCCCGTCCACGCAGAGGCCGACGCAGCCGACCATCGCGGGCGCGGGACAGTCGGCGTCGGCGGTGCAGGCGGGACCGCTGCCGCCCTGCCCGTCGCCGCCCTGCCCATCGCCGCCCTGCCCGCTGCCGCCCGGACCTCCGCCCCCGCCGCCCTCACCGCCGAGCTCGGCCTCCGGATTGCCGCACGCCGCGAGCACGGCGAGCACCGTCAACAGCAGCAGGTTCGATCGCATGGTCCCCTCCCGAGGAAGGGGATCAGTCTCGGACGACCCGGCGCGGGACGCCAGCCACGCGCCGCACGTCAGAGCTTCGGCTCGCGGCCCGCAAAGAGCCGCTTGAGGTTCTCCGCGTGGCGGACGATGACGACCAGCACGATCGAGAGGACGGCCCAACGCTCGTCGCCGGTCGAGGTGAGCCACGGCGACGCGCCGGCGGCGACGAGCACCGCGGCGAGCGAACCGACGGAGCTCCTGCGGGTGGCCGCGAACGAGCCGAGGAACGCGAGCACCGAGAGCCCGGCGATCGCGGGCGCGAGCACGAGCAGGACCCCGAGCGCGGTCGCGACGCCCTTGCCGCCTTGAAAGCGCAGCCACGGGGGATAGCAGTGGCCGAGCACCACCGCGACGGCCGCGACGAAGGGCGCGTCCGCGGGCAGCAGCCCCGGCGGCAGCAGGGCGGGGAGCCCGACGGCGAGGGCACCTTTGCCGGCGTCGGCGAGCAGCGTGGCGATCCCGACGAGCTTTCCGCCGGCGCGCAGGGCGTTGGTCGCGCCGATGTTGCCGGAGCCGACCTCGCGGACGTCGCGGCCGGTGGAGAGCCGGACGAAGAGCAGGCCGAAGGGGATCGAGCCGAGCCCGAACGCGGCGAGCGCGACGCCGATGGAGAGCAGGAGCGTCGGCGCGATCACGGTGGGACCGGGACAGGCGGCGGGAGGGGCTCGGCGAGCACGACCGCCTCGACGCCCAGCGCGAGGGTGGCGACGGCCTTGCCACCGCGCAGCAGGACGAGCCCCCGGCGGCCGACGAGCAGCGTGGAGCCGCCGATCGGGAGCGCGTCGAAGACGGCGGGGCGGTCCACGCGGAGCTTCGCGAAGGCGGCCGCCGGCAGCGCGGGGCCGGGCGGGATCGTGCCGTCGGGCAGCAATGCGGCGCGCGGCGGCTCCGCGCAGCCCTCGGCGGGCGCGAGCGTCACGCGCAGGCGGGCGCGGCCCTCCTCCCGGCGGATCCCGAGCTCGTCCACGGCCGCGACGAGGCAGGAGCCCGTGCGCGACGGCGGTCGCGCGCCGAGCGCGACGAGCGCGAGCTTCGAGCGCGCGGGATCACCGGACGGGAAGCTATGCACGCGGGTCCGACGCGTCGTCTCGCCGCCGCACTGCTCCGTCTCGGCGCGCAGGATCTCGTGGAGCGAGCCCTCGAGGTGGTCGGAGAGAAGCTCTTCGGCCCTCTGGCAGTCCATGCTCGTCATCCCTTCACGACGGGGCCCCGTCGGGCCCGCGGTGGCGCCCGGCGAGGCGCTTCGCGAGCTCGAGGCGGGCACGGTTGATGCGGCTCTTCACCGTCCCGAGGGGGATCCCGAGCTCGCTCGCG
>CAYHCR010000052.1:0-10521 GCA_964354895.1 uncultured Myxococcales bacterium
GGCGGTCACCGCGGGGCGGGGGCCGGTCACCGCGGGGCTTGTCGCCGAAGCTCGGCCGGTCACCGCGGGGCTTGGCTCCGAACCGCGCGCTGGCCGGGCTCGGGCGCCCGCGCGGCTTGCCGCCGAAGCCGGGGCGGTCGCCGCGCGACTTGTCCGTATATCGCGGGGGACGCTCCGTGGAGCGGGGGACGTCTCCGAACTCGGGGCGCTCGAGCCGCGGGGGGCCGTCATCCGCGACGATGCCGACCGGGCGCGGGGCGCGGGGCGCGGGTCCAGCGGCCTTCGCTGCGCGGCGCCGCTCCTCCTCGAGCGGCGGCGGGAGTCCGAGCAGCTCGTGCGCGGCGGGCACCAGCTGGAGGCGACGGCAGGCGCGCTTGAAGAGGCGCTCGTCCAGGGAGAGCGCGCGCCGCGCGAGCTCCAGCAGGCCGAACGGCTCCGGTGAGGTCAGCTGCGGCGCCGCCGCCTTCATCGCCTCGAGGATCACGGGGCGGGCGCGGGACGCGACGGTCTCGAACGCGCCCGCGTCACGGAGCTGCTCGGGGCGCTCGACGAGCAGCTCGAGCTGCGCCGTCAACGTGGTGGCGGCCTGCGCCTCCTCCCGCGTGCGATCGCGCAGCTCGTCGGCCTCGGCGGCCAGCCCGAACGTGTCGATCTGCCGCGCGACGTCCTCGTCGCGGAGCCGCAGCGTGCGCGCGACCGACGGGATGTGGCCCCGGTTCTGCCGCAGCAGCGCCTTGAAGTTCTCGCGCTCGAGCTGTTTGAACCAGCCGCCGAGATCGTGCCGTTCGATCAGTGCGTCGAGATCCGCGGCCTCGAGCGGGACCGAATCGCGCCGGGCGAACGACAGCTCCAGCCGCTCGACGATCGCGCCGCGGTTGCCGCTCATCTCGCTGCAGAGCTCCGCGAACTCGTTCTTGCCGGCCTTCGCCTCGAGCTCCCCGATCCCGCGCTTCACCACGCGACCTCCGACGAAGCGACCGAACTGCGGGGTGCCCGGCGTGCGTCCCGGCCGGGGCTGCGGCGCGGCCTCCGCGGCCTCGACGGCGGGCAGCTCTGCGGCGGCCCTGCGCGCCTCGACGACCTCGCGGGGGCGACGCATCGGCGCGCCGCCCGGGCCGGTCGGCACCTCTGTCGCCCGCGGCGGGCGCGTCGTCGCGAGGAGCTGGCCCAGAATACCGAGCTTCTCGGCGAAGCGGCGGAGCGCTGCGGCGTCGACGAGCCCGAGCCGATCAGCGGCGGCGCTCTCGTCGCCCTCCGCCTCACGCATCGCCTCGAGCAGCCGACGGGCCTGCGCTTCGAGGGAGACGTCGAGCGTCGGGCGTGCGACCGCCTCATCGTGCGCGGCGATCGTGAAGCCGCGGTAGTGGCCCGCTGACTCCTGGGCGTGGGCGCGCTCCCAGGGGAGGCCGCGGAGCACGTCGATGACGGCGTGGGGCGAGATCGCGCCCGAGATCGGCGGCGTCTCGCGGCAGAGTGCGACGAGCGCGGCGTCCTCGTCGGGAGACAGGCGGCCGAGGGCCTCGCGCGCGGTGGCCTCGTCGAGCTCGGCGCCCGTGCGGCGGCAGAGATCGAGGAGCGCGGTGAGCGGGCCGGGCGGGACGTCGGACGTAGGGCGCAGGAGCATGGGTCGCGCACCATGGGTGCGGTCAACGAGCGAGTCAAGCGTGGTATAGAGGCTTCATGAAGCGCTCCCTTCGAGTCGTCCCCGGCCTCGTCGCGCTCCTCTTTGCGGGTCTCCTTCCGGCCTGCGGCGACGGCCCCTCGGGCTCCCCCGAGGGCTCCCTCGACACCTTCATCGACTGCGCGACCAAGAAGAAATGGGTCTGCTGCATCAACCTCGTCGACCCCGAGCTGGTCAAGAAGCGGAAGAACCAGATCGGCAACGACATCATCAATCGCTGGGACGGCCTCTTCAACCACGAGTACGTGGTGCATGAGGTCAACGTCGCGGGGAACTACGCGACGATCCAGATCAGTGAGTCGTACGATCGCAAGGGCATCGACGCCCGCGACATCCGCGCCACCAAGGAGCGGTACGACGCCTGGAGCGCGATCGAGCTCGACGGGCTCTGGTACCTGCGTCCGCCGGGCAGCGAGAAGATCGTCGCCTTCTGATGGACCTCGTGCGCGGCGTGGGTCGGCGCGGGCGTCGCTGGCTCGTGGCCGCGTGCCTTGGGGCGCTCGGCGGCTGCACGCATGCGAGGCCGCCCCCGGTCGAGCTCGTGCTGCCGGCCGCCGATGATGGCGCGCCATACTCGCTCGCCGCGCGTCGGGGCGAGGTGACGTTGTTGTGGTTCTTCGCGACCTGGTGTGTCCCTTGCCAGGCGATGGAGCCGGCGGTCGCCGAGCTCGCACGCACGCCCCCGGACGGCACGCGCGTGATCGCGATCGCCGTCGACCGCGACGGACGTCGGACGGTCTCGCCGTGGGTCTGGGCGCTGCAGCCGCCCTACGAGGTCCTGGTGGGCGACCCGTCGTTCACGACCGCGTCAGGTCCCTTCGGTCAGATCCCGGAGCTGCCGGCGACGCTCTTCCTCGACGCAGAGGGCCGGCCTGTGACGTCGCTGAGCGGCGTCGCCTCGGGCGCGGTCCTGCGCGCGGAGCTCGAGCGCCTGCGCCGATAACGAAGAGCGGCCCGAGACACCCGTCCCGGACCGCTCGTGTCGCGCCCGCCGTTCGTGCGTCAGCCGTTCCGCGATCGACGCCGGAGCAGCGCCGCCGCGAGCCCGAACAGCGCGAGGCCCAACGGCGCCCCGCCGCTCGACGCGCAGCCCATACAGCCGCCCTCAGCCTCCGCCGTCGCGCCGCCGCCCGTGCCGCTGCCGCCCGTGCCCGGCTCGATGGGCTGACACGTCCCATTCTGGCAGCCCTCGCCGACCGGGCAGCCGTCCGGGCAGCCGGCGCCGATCGGCTGGCAGGCGCCGCTCACGCAGCCCTCGCCGACCGGGCAGCCGACCGTCGCGCAGTCGTCGACCGAGCCCGGGATACATGCCCCATCGACGCAGCCTTCGCCCTCCGCACACGTCACGCCCGCGCACGGATCGTCAGGGAGGCACGAACCATCGACGCAGCTCTGTCCCGCCGGGCAGGTCTCGCCCGCGCACGGATCCGGGAAGCGGCACTGGCCCTCCACGCAGACGCGATCCGGCGGGCACTGGACGTTCGTGCACGCATCGCCGAAGACGCACGCCCGGCGGTTCACGTCGCAGACGCGGCCGGCGGGGCACGTGCCGCACGGGCCGACACACAGACCGTTCTGGCACGTCTCGTCAGCGCCGCACGTCACGCCGGCGCAGGGATCCTGCGAGACGCACGTTCCGTCCACACAGCTCTGGCCCGCGCCGCACGTCACGCGCGAGCACGGGTCGATGACGCTGTCCGGGAAGCAGACGTTCTGGCCGCTGGTCGGGTCACGCAGACACTGGGCGCCCGCGCCGCAGTCGGCGTTCACGGTGCAGGTGCAGCTGCACTTCGCGGTGTTGCCGGTCTGCACGCAGGTGTCCGCGTCGGCGTTGCAGCTGGAGCGATCGGCCGAGCAGAAGTCCCAGAGGCCGACGCAGCCGGCCGGGTTCACCGCCGGCTCTTCGCAGACGTAGCCGGCCGGACAGAGCTCCTGGCCCGCCGAGGCGGGTGCGAAGCAGAGGTTGTAGACGTTGCCGGCGCCGTCCTGCACCTGGAAACACGACGAGTCGCCGGGGCAGTCCGCGTCGGAGTTGCACGTCTTCGTGCACTGGGGCGCCGCCGCGCCGAGGTCGATGCAATAGTAGCTGGCGCCACCGCAGTCGGCGTTCTCGGCGCAGGTGTCGCAGATCGAGCAGGAGCCGGCCGGGCGCTGGCACGCGCCGTTCGTGCAACTGTAGGTGGCGGGACAGTCCGCTTGCACGCGGCAGCCCGGGACGCAGGAGCCGCCACGGCAGATCGTGCCAGCCGCGCAGTCGCCGTTGCCGACGCAGGTGATCGTCTGGCACGCGCCGCCGGCGCACTCCTGTCCGTTCGGACAGTCGGCGTTCACCGAGCAGCCGCCGCAGGCGCGCGGATAGAGGGCGCAGGCGCCGTTGGTGTCGTCCTGCGTGAGCGTCCGCTCGTCGCTGCCGCCCGAATAGAAGGGCAACATCGTCGCGCCGTTCGCGTTCGTGTGATCGAGGCCGATCCAGTGGCCGAATTCATGGGTCGCGATCGACTCCAGATCGGTCGCGGCGCCGCTCGTCCGAAAGCGGAAGCCGACCGCGTTGAAGAGCATGTCTGCGGAGACGATCTGGCAGCCGAAGGTCGGCACCGGCAGCGTCACGGCGATCGTCGAGTTGACCGAGCCGAATTCGCTGGGCCACGTCTGCTCCTCGAAGCCGACGATGTGGCGCGTCGAGTTGCTCGTCGGCGTGCTCGCCGTCTGGCCGAGGTAGCTGTGGCGCCAGTTGCTGCAGCAGGAGGCGCCCCACGTGTTCATCGAGGTCGCGAAGGTCGCCTCGACCGTCGCCATGGGGAGCAGCGAGTAGCCGGCGCTGTTGATGTACCAGTCGCCCGGCATCATGTTCGCGGGCCAGGCGGCACCCTCGCCGGGGTTGCAGCCGGAGTCGGAGATGAAGACGTAGGCGCGCGCGTCGCGCGGCGCCGCGAGCGCGAGCAGCGTCGCGGCGAGGGCCGTCGAGACAGCCAGCTTCACGAGCCGGGCGTTCACTTGCCACCCCCGGCCGCGAGGATCGACCGGACCGTCTCGGCAAAGACCGGCAGCGGGACCGGCGCTTCGACGGAGGGCTCGATCACCTTGCGGGGATCGTCATCGACGTAGAAGGCCGTGCCCTTGATCTCGCGGCGCAACGTCGCGTGTTCGCCGTCGCGCAGCACGTCCCATTTTGACTGCGCCATCGCAGTGAGGAAGTGGACGCCGCCGCCATCGGTGCGGAGGAAGACCACGATCTCATCCCCCTCGCGCAGCTCCGGATCGCCGGGGATCGCGAGGAACCCCTCGCCGACCGGGCCTCGCATCTGTCGCACGATCACGCGGGTGCCGGCGCCGTTGCGACCCTTGAACGTCTCCAGGATCTGCAGCGTCGTCTCCTGCCGCGGGCGGCCGTCGGCGCCGTCCTTGAATACGTGTGCGCCGACGCGAGCGCGGACGACCAGCGAGGAGAGCGCGAGGTGCTCCTCGAGCGGGAGGTAACGCGCGATCGTCGCGCGGGCCTCGGCGGCGCCGAAGAGGACGGCGGCGGCGAGCGCGAGCGCGGCGCGGTGCGTGGTGGAGAGTCTCACGTGCTTCCTCCAATGGCCGGACGAGCGAACAAGAGGCGCATCGTAGAGCCGCTTGCGAGCCGCCGGGAATGGGGTGGCCTCGCGGGTCGGGGTTGTGCGTGGGGCGTGCGCCTCCACGTACGGCGAAGTGGGCCAAAAACCCACGATTTCTCCGATGTAGGCGCTGGTGCGGTGTCTGCTTACATGCCGCATACGGTCGCCGGCCTCCGCTTGTTTCAGCGCGCGCAGGCGGCGACACTCCGCCCTTTCCCGACCCTGGAGCCTTCGTGATGGTCCGCCGAATCGTGGCCCTGGCCTTGTCGTTCGCGCTCGCCGGCGTCGCGTCCGCCTGCGACGACTCCGGCGCCGATCCCGCCCCCGCCGATGGCGGCGGCGGCGGCGAGACGCCTGCGATACTTCCCGCGACGATCTCCGCGCCGCTGCGGGCCGGCGCTTCGGTGCGCGCGCTCGACATCCCGGTGGGCCACTCGCACGCCGGCTACCTGCAGAGCGCGCGGCTCGGCTACCGCCACCCCGCCGACGATCCGAAGAGCCCGTTCGCGGGCCTCTTTCCGGCGAGCCGCGGCATCGAGTCGCCGCCGGCGGTGCGGGTGCTCGCGCTGGAGAACGGCCACGGCCGGCTCTTCTTCGCGAAGCTCGACGTGATCTTCGTGACGGCCGAGCTGCACGCTCGCGTCGTGGGGCTCGCGCGCGAGTCGCTCGGGCTGGAGCTCGAAGACGCGCTGCTGCTCACGGCGAGCCACACGCACGCCGGTCCCTGCCGGTTCTCCGGCCACTCGGTGCTCACGGACTTCCTCGCGAACGAGCCGCCGGAGGGGCAGGAGGCGCTCGTCCACGGCGTCGACAGCTACTCGCAGGAGTCCGTCGACCGCATGGCCGGCTCGATCGTCGCGGCGATCGAGGAGGCGATCGCCGCCGAAGTCCCCGCGACGTGGGGCTGGGCCGCCGGTGAGAACACGACCGCCTCGTCCGATCGGCGCTGCCAGGACGACTGGTTGTATGGCGAAGACAACATCGACCGAGCCGTGACCGTGCTGCGCGTCGACGACGCCGCGACCGGCAAGCCGATCTCGGTCCTCTTTCACTTCGCGTTCCATGGCACCGTCAACGGCAGCGACAACCGCGCGCTCTCCACCGACGCGCCAGGGCACGCCGAGTACGCCGTCGAGCAGCTCTTCCCCGATCCGGTCGTCGCCATCCACCTGCAGGGCACCGCCGGCGACGTCTCGCCGCGGGGCGATCGCGCCGGCCACCGCGGCACGCAGCGCATGCAGAACGTCGGCGCGGATCTCGCGTCGACGGTGATGACGTTGTGGACCGGGATCGACGCCTCGCGGGCAGAGCTCAAGCTCGCGACGCTCGACCGCTCCATCCCGCTCGCGCACTCGCTGCTCGGCTACGAAGACGGCCAGTTCTTCGAGCACGGCGGCGTGCTCTGCAACCAGTTCGAGAGCGAGTGTCGCTCCAGCCGCCTGCCGGAGGACGCGCTGCTCTGCCTGGGCGTCGGCACGGAGGGCGGCGGCAAGTACCAGACGACGCTGACGGTCGCGCGGCTCGACGAGCTGGCGATCATGAGCATGCCGGGCGAGGCGACCAGCGAGGTCGGTCGCCGGCTCAAGGCGCTCGGCGCCGCGCAGGGCTTCACGCACACGATCGTGCCGGGCTACGCGCAGAACCACGAGGGCTACATCCTCGTCGAGGACGACTGGTGGAGCGGCGGCTACGAGCCGACGATCTCCTTCTGGGGTCCCAAATTCGCGGACTGGGCGATCGCGCAGAACGGCGACTTGTTGGGCGAACTGCTGACCGGCGAGGCGCCGGCAAAACTCCCTGCGCCGCGACAGGATCTGACCCCGCGGCCCTACACGCCGTTCGCCGCGACCTCCTCGCCGCGCGCGCCGGCGGAGCTCGAGCCGCTCCCGGCGCAGGCGCCCCGCTTCACGGAGCTGCGCTGGCGCTTCGAGGGCGGGGATCCGGCGCTCGGGAATCCGCTCGTGCAGCTCGTGCACGAGGACGGCACGCCGGTGCTGCACAACGGCTGGCTCCCGATCACGAGCACCCGGACCGGCGATCTCCCGTTCCTCTACGAGTCCGACCCGACCTACAAGGCCGCGCCGACCGCGACGGAGCGCACGCACACCTTCACGTTCGTCTACGAGCTCCCGCCCGAGCTGCCGCTGGGAACCTACCGGCTGCGCGCGACGGGCCGCGTGAAGCTCGGCGGGCAGGTGCAGGACTTCACGCTCGATGGCAGCCCGTTCACCGTCGTGCCGGGCGCACTGCCGCTCGACGTGGCGCTCGTCGCCGAGGCCGGCGGCGTGCGGCTCTCGATCACGCCGCGCTGGCCGGCGGCCGATCCGGTCTGGGCGCCGTCGCCGAACGACGAGTGGCAGATCGGTCGGTTCCGGATGCTCGACCGGGGTTTTGGTCGAGGCTTCGTGCCGGTGCTCGGCGCGGTCGTGACGGCGGCGGCCACCGTGCAGTCCGGCGCAGACGCGCCGATCCCGATCACCCTGGCCGACAACGGGCTCGCGGCGCCGTCGCAGGGCGGCGAGCCCTGGGCGGCAGGGGATGGTCCGGGGCTGACGGGCGTCGCCGCAGGGCTCGGCGCGGGCCTCTACACGGTCACGGTGCCTGCGGGCGCGGTCGAGGACGCCTTCGGGAATCGCAACGAGGCGACGAGCGTCGAGCGCACGGCGCCGTAGCCGCGAGGCGGGTCGACACGATCAGGGGAGTTGCCGCGGTGCTCACGCCTTCGGTAGCTTGCCGCGCTCCGAAACGCCCGCGGCGGTACTGCCGCGCCGCGCGCTCTCGCTGGGGGATCGTCCGCCATGGCCCGTTCGCTCGTCGTCCTCTCCGCCGCCTCGCTCGCCGCGCTCCTCGCCGCCTGCGCCGGTGACCCGACCATCCCCGACAACGCGCCGCGCCCCGACCTCAACGTCGCCGTGCGGATCCCGCCGCCGCCGCAGAACGTCTTCATCCGCGCGTCGTTCGACGACAACCCGCGGAGCTTCGTGGGCCGCTTCGTCCCGGACCAGCTCCCGCGCGCCGAGATCGACGAGAACCGCGCCGCCAAGACGCGCTGCTCGGAGTTCATCAAGATCGAGGAGGTCAACGCGTCGGGCTCGTTCGACTCGACCTACAACGGCAGCAACGCCGTCAGCGCGAACCTCGGCGTGGTGCCGATCGCCTCTGCCGAGCTGACCAAGAGCTCCGAGGGCGTGCTGCGCGTGAAGTACACGCTCAAGAAGAAGATGCGCGCGAACGTCGAGGACACCGCGGGCCTCGATCGCTGCTGCAAGGCCGCCTCGGACCAGTGCGCCAAGCAGTTCATCGGCGAGTTCTGGTACGGGTCCGGCTCGATCTACCAGGTGATCTCGTCGGCGCTGGCGGTCGAGGCCTCCGGCGCGGCCAAGAACATCTCCGGCGCCCTCGACATCAAGGACGACGTCGCGTGGAAGCAGCTCACCGAGTTCCAGGACGTCTACTTCGCGTTCCGCACGAACGAGACCGGGCTCGGCGCGGGCGTCACTGCGCTCGGCGCGAACGACTGCACGTGGGCGAACGTCCTGCCGACCAGCCTCGACGGGCAGTATTTCGTGGGCGTCAGCCAGCCGCTCGCCGATCAGGCGCTCTCGCGCGACGACGCCATGATCAACGCGCGCAAGCAGGCCGTGAAGTACCTCGGCGAATTCATCAAGTCGGCGAGCGCGTCGCGCTCGTCGGCCATCGACGGCATCGTCGCGGACGAGCGGATCACGGCGGCCGTCGCGGAGGGCCTCGTCGAGAAGGTGAAGGACCAGCGCTGGTGCAACCCCGAGTCCGTCGAGGGCCCCGGCAAGCTGCTCTACGTCACGAAGGTGCTCGCCTTCTTCCCGAACCAGGACCGCGAGGCGGCCGCGAAGGCCTCCGTGACCGCGATGAAGACCGCCCTCAAGGCGCAGGGGAAGCTGACGCCCGCGCTGGAGAAGGAGCTCGACGCGGCGGCCAAGGCGATCAAGTGACGCACCTGCGGCTCGCGGCGTTGCTGACGCTGGGCGCCGCCGCGTGCGCCTCCACGCCGGATCCGGCGCTCCCGTTGAGCGACGTCCTCGGGCCCGCCGCCGCGGTGGTCAAGGAGCCGCCGGCCGACGTGCGTCCGCTCGTGGACGCGCCGGTCCTCGAGAGGGCTGCGGCGGGGAAGCCCCCCGCGCCGGAGGGCGGGCAGGGCGCTGCTGCGGCGCCTGGGGGTAGCTCGTGGGACTGCGAGAAGGTGCTCTATCCGTACGGCGCGACCGGGGAGGTCGCGTACGAGCCAAAGGGCCCTGAGGCCGCCGAGCGGGCCACGCGGCGCGCACAGGAGCTCCTCGTCGAGAAGCACTGCGGGCGCGCCGCGGCCTGCAGCTCGCTGCGCGGCCTGGTCAGCCACCAGAAGACCGGCGAAGGGGGCGGGAAGGTCTGCGCCATGGCCTTCGTGACCGACGCGGACCTCGCGGCATGGAAGCGGCGCTGGCTCTCCTCCGACGGCCTCGCCGCGCAGCTCGACACGCTCGCGCACGATCTGCTGCTCGCGCCGGGGTCGACGGCGGAGAAGCGGCAGATGCTCCGCCGCGTCTTCATCGACGACATCGTCGACGGCAACGCGCCGGGCGGACCGCGGGCGGATTGGCTGCGGCTGCGCATGGAGGTCGCGCTCGCCAAGCACGACGCGTCGGTGCTCGGTCGGCCCCGCGGCTGGGCCGGCGGCGCGGTGCCCAAGGGCTTCGACACCTTCCTCCGCGCGCAGGTCATCTCACGGCGCGAGGAGGGCGTGCCGGTCCTCGAGGTCGTCTGGAGCCGGGTCATCAACGAGCGCGGCGCGCCGGTCCGCCGGACGTTGCCGGGCATCGTCTTCAGCGCGACGCTCGCGCCGCAGGTCGACGGCCTGGAGGCGCTGCCCGCGGACGACGAGGGCGGCGTCTCGATCAAGCTCGACGCCTCGGCGGGCGGCAGCCTGTGTCGGGGGGAGCGCACCCAGATCACCGCGGTCTCTCCGCGGGACGCCTACGTCCGCGTCATGAACCTCTACGGACGCGACGGCGGCTACATCATGTTTCCGAACCCCGAGCAGCCGATCGATCGGCTCAAGGCGAACGAGCCGCGGGTGATCGGCCCCGAGGGTGGCTTCGAGGCGCAGCCCTTCCCGGGCTTCGAGGCCGAGCAGTTCGTCGTGCTCGCCGCAGACACGGCGGACGGCTTCGGGCCGTTCAATCACCTCGCTGGCTACTGCCGCCTCACGCCGGCGATGGTCCGGCG